>NZ_JBHTMX010000105.1:0-9991 GCF_042679725.1 Methylopila musalis | reverse complement strand
GCCGCGCCGGCCCGAGCACGCCGGTGCGCGCCCCCGTGCCCGCCAAGCCGGAGCGCGCCAAGGCCGCCCCGACCAAGGAGCGCGGTCGCCTCACCATCGCCACCGCCACCTCGTCGAGCGACGAGGAGCGGTCGCGCTCGGTCGCGTCCTACCGCCGGCGCGTGCAGCGCCTGTCCGGCAAGGGCCATCAGGAGCCCAAGGAGAAGCTGGCCCGCGAAGTGACGGTCCCCGAGACCATCACCGTGCAGGAGCTCGCCAACCGCATGTCGGAGCGCGCGGTGGACGTGGTGCGCCTGCTGATGAAGCAGGGCGTCATGAAGAAGATCACCGACCTGATCGACGCCGACACCGCCCAGCTCATCGCCGAGGACCTCGGCCACACCGTGCGCCGCGTGGCGGAGTCGGACGTGGAGGAGGGCCTGTTCGACGCCCCCGACGCGCCCGAGAGCCTGCGCTCGCGCCCGGCCGTCGTGACCATCATGGGCCACGTGGACCACGGCAAGACCTCGCTGCTGGACGCCATCCGCCAGACCAACGTGGTCAAGGGCGAGGCCGGCGGCATCACCCAGCACATCGGCGCCTATCAGGTGACCTCGCCGCTCGGCGGCAAGATCACCTTCATCGACACGCCGGGCCACGCCGCCTTCACGGCGATGCGCGCCCGCGGCGCCAAGTCCACGGACATCGTGGTGCTGGTGGTGGCGGCCGACGACGGCGTGAAGCCGCAGACCGCGGAGGCGATCAACCACGCCCGCGCGGCCGGCGTGCCGATCATCGTGGCGATCAACAAGATCGACAAGCCGGAAGCCAAGCCCGACAAGGTGCGCAGCGAGTTGCTGCAGTACGAGATCCAGGTGGAGTCGCTCGGCGGCGAGACGCTGGAGATCGAGGTCTCGGCCAAGACCGGCGCCAATCTCGACAAGCTGCTCGAGATCATCCAGCTCCAGTCCGAAATCCTCGAGCTGAAGGCCAACCCGGACCGTCCGGCCGAGGGCACCGTGATCGAGGCCAAGCTCGACCGCGGCCGCGGCCCGGTGGCGACGGCGCTCGTCCAGCGCGGCACCCTGCGCCAGGGCGACATCGTGGTCGCGGGCTCCGAATGGGGCCGCGTGCGCGCGCTGATCACCGACCAGGGCGACACCACGCCGGAGGCGGGTCCGTCCATGCCGGTGGAGATCCTCGGCTTCAACGGCGCGCCGGAGGCGGGCGACCGCATCGCGGTGGTCGAGAACGAGGCCCGCGCCCGCGAGATCGCCGACTACCGCACGCGCCAGAAGCGCGAGCAGGCGGCGGCCCGCGCCGTGGTCCGCGTCTCGGGCCTCGAGCAGATGATGTCGCAGATCAAGGTGGCGGGTAAGAAGGAGTTCCCGCTCGTCATCAAGGGCGACGTGCAGGGCTCGGTGGAAGCGATCGTGCAGGCGCTCGAGAAGGTCGGCAACGACGAGGTCGGCGTGCGCGTGCTGCTGTCGGGCGCCGGCGGCGTGACCGAGAGCGACGTGATCCTTGCCTCGGCCTCGAACGCGGTGGTGCTCGGCTTCAACGTCCGCGCGCTGAAAGAGGCCCGCGACGCCGCGGAGCGCACCGGCACCGAGATCCGCTACTACAACATCATCTACGATCTGGTGGACGACATTAAGTCCGCCATGTCCGGGATGCTGTCGCCGGAGCGGCGCGAGGACTTCCTCGGCAACGCCGAGATCCGCGAGATCTTCGCGGTGTCGAAGGTCGGCAAGATCGCCGGCTGTCTCGTCACCGAGGGCGTGGTGCAGAAGGGCGCGAGCGTGCGCCTCATCCGCGACAACGTCGTCATCCACGAAGGCAAGCTCTCGACGCTCAAGCGCTTCAAGGACGACGTGCCGGAGATCCGCGCCGGCACCGAATGCGGCATGTCGTTCGAGAACTACCAGGACATGCGCGCCGGCGACGTGATCGAGTGCTACCGCGTCACGGAAGTGAAGCGCTCGCTCTGATCGCAGGCTTTCGTTCAGGCCCAATCCGACCCGCGGCTCACGCCGCGGGTCGTTCGTTTGTCCGCTCACGACCGGTCCGATCCCGGTCCTGACGGCGTAGCCGGCCTGTCCGGCCGCCGCATAGGCGCACGAGGAAGAATGTCTCACGTCATCGGCCGCTGGCCGACTTCACCTTCACGCCGGTGTCTGGCGACGTTGCTTGTGGCGACCATGTCCGCCTGCCTGGCGGCGTCGCCTGCCGCGGCTGAAGTCTGCGACAAAAGCTTAGGAGCGCCATGGGCGCTCGGCGTCGCCGCAGGGTTTATCGGTCTCGGCGCGTTGGCGGCGGCGGGCCTGGGCTGGCTATGGCCGAGCTATGTCGCAAGCGCCCTTCTCCTCGTCTTCGGTCAACTCTGGTTCTGGAATTTTTTCACCGGCGACCAAGTCGCTCAAGGCGAGTTCCGGGAGGGCTGCGAACCGTCAGCGTCGCTTGTGCTTCTTGGCGGAGCGGCCGTCGTTCTCGTTCTAGGCCGATCCGCCAAAAAGCTCCGACGCCAAGGCGGCCGTCGATAACCATGCCCGCGTGAGCCGCGCCTGCATTTTGTGGCGCAACGCGCCCATTCTGGAGATCAAAGTGTCCCGTTCTTCCCCGGCCTCGAAGGCCCCTTCGCAACGCATGCTGCGCGTCGGCGAACTCGTGCGCCATGCGCTGGCCGAGGTGTTCCAGCGCGGCGAGGTCGTGGACCCCGTGCTCGAAAAGCACGTGATCACGGTGCCCGAGGTGCGCATGACGCCGGACCTGAAGCTCGCCACCGCCTATGTCATGCCGCTCGGCGGCAAGGACGTGGCCAAGGTGCTGAAGGCGCTGGAGGCCAACCGCAAGCAGATCCGCATGCTGGTGGTGAGCCGCCTCGCGCTCAAGTCCGCGCCGGACATCCGCTTCCGCGAGGACGAGAGCTTCGCCGAAGGCGCCCGCATCGACGCGCTGCTGCGCTCGCCGCAGGTCTCCCGCGACCTCGACGCCGACGAGCCGGAGGGTGACGAGCGATGAGCCGCCGTAAGAAGGGTCTCGACATCTCCGGCTGGCTGGTGCTCGACAAGCCGGTGGGCGTCGCGTCCACGCAGGCGGTGTCCAAGTGCCGCTGGATCTATCAGGCCAAGAAGGCGGGCCACGCCGGCACGCTGGATCCGCTCGCCTCGGGCATCCTGCCGATCGCCTTCGGCGAGGCCACCAAGACCGTGCCCTTCGTGATGGACGGGCGGAAGATCTACCGCTTCGAGGTCACCTGGGGGATCGAGACCAACACCGACGACACCGAGGGCGAGGCGGTGGCGACCTCCGACGTCCGGCCGTCGCGCGAGGCGATCCTGGCGCTGCTGCCGACGTTCCGCGGCTCGATCGAGCAGGTTCCGCCCCAGTTCTCCGCGATCAAGATCGACGGCCAGCGCGCCTATGACCTCGCCCGCGACGGCGAGGAGGTGGAGCTCGCAGCGCGCACCATCGAGGTGCACCGGCTCGACCTGATCGAGGCGGACGCCGACAAGGCGGTGTTCGAGGCGGAGACCGGGAAGGGCGCTTATGTGCGGGCGCTCGCCCGTGACATGGGCCGCGCGCTCGGCACGCGGGGCCATGTGACGGCGCTTCGGCGGACCGCGGTCGGCGGCTTCACCGAGGACGACGCGATTTCGCTGGACGAACTGGAGCGTTTGCGACAGGGTGCCGGCGGCGAGCAGGAGCTCGCGGAATGCCTCCTTCCGGTTGAGACGGCGCTGGACGACATCCCGGCGCTCGCCGTCAGCCAGGCGGAGGCGGCACGGCTGCTCAACGGGCAGCCCGTGCTGCTGCGCGGACGGGATGCCCCGACCCATCAGGGCTCTGTCTCCGTGACGGCCGGCGGCGCGTTGATCGCGCTCGCCGAGATCGACCGCGGCGAACTCCATCCCCGACGCATTTTCCACCTCGACCGGGCGTGACGCCCGGCCGGGACCCGACAGTCCGATCGAACAAGAGAGACCCCGATGTCGATCTCCGCTGAACGCAAGAAGCAGCTCGTCGCCGAATACGCCACCAAGCCCGGCGACACCGGCTCCCCCGAAGTGCAGGTCGCCGTGCTCACCGAGCGCATCAACAACCTGACCGGCCACTTCAAGAGCCACGCCAAGGACAACCATTCCCGCCGCGGCCTGCTGAAGATGGTGAGCTCGCGCCGCTCGCTGCTGGACTACGTCAAGGGCAAGGACGTGGCTCGCTACCAGAGCCTGATCGAGCGTCTCGGCATCCGCCGCTGACGCTTCGGGGGGCTTGAGGCCCCCCTCATCCGCCGCGGCTTCGCCGCGCCGACCTCTCCCCGCCGGGGAGAGGTGACGAGGCGCTTCTTCCTTCACCTCTCCCCGGCGGGGAGAGGTCGGCCCGCAGGGCCGGGCGAGGGAGAGCCTTCGACCACGAGAATCCGGGCCGCCGGCGCAATGAGGCGTCGGCCGCCGCACTGTTGAGGATCCGGGACGCCATCGGGCCCCGGACGTCATGGGGCAGGATCGCAGGGCGCTTTTCCGACGCCGCGTCGAGACGCGGGCGTCGTCACGCCGGAGCACGGCGTGGACGAAAAGGAGAGCGCCGCGCCGTCTTGCCCATGGCTTTCAGACCGCCCGACGGTCGTCCCTTGGCTCCGTGACCGCCAGGACGAACGAACACATGTTTGAAATTCATCGCGAAAAGATCGAATGGGCCGGCCGGACGCTGACGCTTGAGACGGGCCATGTGGCCCGCCAGGCCGACGGCGCCGTGCTCGTGACCTATGGCGAGACCACCGTGCTCGCCACCGCCGTGTCCGCCAAGGCCCCGAAGGCCGGCGTCGACTTCTTCCCGCTCACCGTGAACTACACCGAGAAGTACTACGCTGCGGGCCGCATCCCGGGCGGCTACTTCAAGCGCGAGCGCGGTCCGACCGAGAAGGACACGCTCACCTCCCGCCTGATCGACCGCCCGATCCGCCCGCTGTTCGCGGACGGCTACAAGAACGACACCCAGGTCGTCGTCACCGTTCTCTCCTATGACCTCGAGAACGACCCCGACATCGTCGGCATGATCGGCGCCTCCGCCGCGCTGACGCTGTCCGGCGTGCCGTTCATGGGCCCGATCGGCGGCGCCCGCGTCGGCTACATCGACGGCGAGTACGTGCTGAACCCGGTTCAGGACCGCATGGAGGGCTCGGACCTCGACCTCGTGGTCGCCGGCACCCAGGACGCGGTGCTGATGGTGGAGTCGGAGGCCAAGGAGCTCTCCGAGGAGACCATGCTCGGCGCCGTGATGTTCGGCCACCGGGGCTTCCAGCCGGTGATCGAGGCGATCATCCGCCTCGCCGAGAAGGCCGCCAAGGAGCCCCGCGACCACCAGGTCGAGGACGTCTCCGAGCTTGAGGCCAAGCTGCGCGAACTGGTCGAGGCCGACCTGCGCGACGCTTACAAGATCAAGGCCAAGCAGGACCGCTACGCCGCGGTCGGCGCCGCCAAGAAGAAGGCGCTCGCCGCGCTCTCCGGCGAGGGCGTCGAGAACCCCGTGGACGCGCTGAAGCTCGGCGCGGTGTTCAAGGAGCTCGAGGCCAAGATCGTTCGCTGGGGCATCCTCGACGACAAGATCCGCATCGACGGCCGCGACCTGACCACGGTGCGCCCGATCCTGGCGGAAGTGGGCGTGCTGCCGCGCACCCACGGCTCGGCCATCTTCACCCGCGGCGAGACGCAGGCCCTCGTGGTGGCGACGCTCGGCACCGGCGAGGACGAGCAGTTCATCGACTCGCTCGGCGGCACCTACAAGGAGCGCTTCCTGCTCCACTACAACTTCCCCCCCTACTCGGTGGGCGAGACCGGCCGCATGGGCGCTCCCGGCCGTCGTGAAGTGGGCCACGGCAAGCTCGCCTGGCGCGCGATCCACCCGATGCTGCCGAAGGCGGACGAGTTCCCCTACACGCTCCGCGTGGTGTCCGAGATCACCGAGTCCAACGGCTCGTCGTCGATGGCCTCCGTCTGCGGCGCCTCGCTCTCGGCCATGGACGCCGGCGTGCCGCTGAAGCGGCCGGTGGCGGGCATCGCCATGGGCCTGATCCTTGAAGGCGAGAAGTTCGCCGTGCTGTCCGACATCCTCGGCGACGAGGACCATCTCGGCGACATGGACTTCAAGGTGGCCGGCACCGACTCCGGCGTCACCGCGCTGCAGATGGACATCAAGATCGCCGGCATCACCGAGGAGATCATGAAGGTCGCCCTCGCCCAGGCGAAGGACGGCCGTCTCGGCATCCTCGACGAGATGTCCAAGGCGATCGCGGCCGGCCGCACCGAGCTCGGCGAATACGCGCCGCGCATCGAGGTCATCAAGATCCCGACCGACAAGATCCGTGAAGTCATCGGCACCGGCGGCAAGGTCATCCGCGAGATCGTGGAGAAGACCGGCGCCAAGGTGAACATCGAGGACGACGGCACCGTGAAGGTCGCCTCCTCGGACGGCAAGGCCATCAAGGCCGCGCTGAACTGGATCAAGTCGATCGCGTCCGACCCGGAAGTGGGCGTGGTCTATGAGGGCACCGTGGTGAAGGTGGTCGAATTCGGCGCCTTCGTGAACTTCTTCGGCGCCAAGGACGGCCTCGTCCACGTCTCCCAGATCTCCAAGGAGCGGGTGGCCAAGCCCTCCGACGTCCTGAAGGAGGGCGACAAGGTCAAGGTCAAGCTCATGGGCTTCGACGACCGCGGCAAGACCCGCCTCTCCATGAAGGTCGTGGACCAGGAGACCGGCGAGGACCTCGAAGGCAAGGGTTCCGAGGGCGGCGACGCCGCGGCCGAGCCGGCCGAGGGCGGCGAGGAGCGTTCGGGCGGTCGTCGCGGCGGCCGTCGCCGTCGCGAGGACGCGGCCGAGTGATCGGACGCCTCTGAGATTGCGGCCCCCACCTCCGGGCGGCGGGCCGCTTCACCGGATCGAAAAGGGCGGCTCCACGCGGAGCCGCCCTTTTTTCATGCGCCGCGCGAACAGAAACGGGCGGCGCGTGCGGAACATATGGACGAGCGTCGCGTTTGAGTCGCGCCAACGCGAGAGGAAAACGCCATGAGCGACAAAGGTCTCGACACGCTATTCCACGAAACGCTGAAGGACATTTACTACGCCGAGCGCAAAATTCTCAAAGCGCTGCCCAAGATGGCGCGCGGCGCTCAGGACGAAAAACTGAAACAGGCCTTCACGAAACACAAGGAAGAGACCGAAGGTCAGATCGAACGTCTGCAGAAGGTGTTCGAGATCATCGGCAAACCCGCCCGCGGCAAGACCTGCGACGCGATCGAGGGCATCCTCGCCGAGGGCGAAGAGATCCTCGAGGAGTTCAAGGGCCAGCCCGCGCTCGACGCCGGCCTCGTGGCCGCGGCGCAGGCGGTGGAGCACTACGAGATGGCCCGCTACGGCGCGCTGAAGAGCTGGGCCACCGCGCTCGGCCTGACCGACGCCGCCAAGCTGCTGGACGAAACCCTGTCGGAGGAGAAGAAGACCGACTCCGACCTCACCAAGCTCGGCCAGAGCGCCGCCAACCTCACGGCGAAGACGGCGAAACAGGCCGCCTGACGGCGCTGCGCGCGAGATGCAAAAAGGCCCGGAGGCGCGACGCTTCCGGGCCTTTTTCGTTGGGGGATGTTGGAGGGGCGCCGCACGCCCTTGTCCCGGCCTTGAGCCGGGACCCAGAAACATCAGCGCTTCCGAACAGGGCGCGACGGACGGAGTGCTTTATTCTCACGCCGCAGCGGATCTGGGTCCCGGCTCAAGGCCGGGACAAGGGGTGTGGCGGCGGCGGGGTCGGCATTCTAAGGCGCCCGAGAAAGCGACCTTCTCTTGTCCCGGCCTTGAGCCGGGACCCAGAAGCGTCAGCGCTTCCAAACAGGGCGCGGCGGACGGGGCGCCAAGCCTTCACACCACAGCGGATCTGGGTCCCGGCTCAAGGCCGGGACAAGAAAGGGGGCGTCTTTGGCGTCGGCCGCGCGCGCGAGCGCGGCCGAAAGGCGCCTCAGAGCTGGTCCTTCTGGTCGGTGATCAGGCGGGCGCCGCGCTGGAAGGTGGCGAAATCCCAGGCCCATTTGAACGCCACCGCGATGCGGTGCCGGGTGCCGATCAGGAAGTAGATGTGCGCCACGCACCACAGCAGCCAGGCCGGGAAGCCGTGCATCTGCATCCAGGGCATCTTCACCACGGCGGACTTGCGGCCGATGGTGGCGAAATCGCCCTCGTGCTTGTAAATGAAGTGCGGCGGCGGCACCAAGCCCTTGATCCGGCAGGAGATCACGTCCGCCACATAGGCGCCCATCTGCTTGGCGGCGGGCGCGACGCCCGGCGTCGGCTTGCCGTCCTCCTGGATGGCGCAGGCGGTGTCGCCGATGACGAAGATGTTGGGGTGGCCCGCCACGGAGAGGTCCGGCCCCACCACCACGCGGCCGGCGCGGTCGTGCTCGGCGCCTAGCCATTCGGCGGCCGGCGAGGCCACGACGCCCGCCGCCCACACGATGGTGGCGGCGTCGAGCCGTCCGGTCTCCAGATCGACGCCGGCCTCGTCGCAGTTCGTCACACGGGTGTTCACCCGCACGTCCACGCCCATCTTCTCCAGCGAGCGCTTGGTGTAGTCCGAGAGGTCCTCGGGGAAGGCGGGCAGCACCCGCGGCCCGGCCTCGATCAGGATCACGCGCGCGGTGCGCGGGTCGATGCGGCGGAACTCGGCCGGCATCACCTTCTTCGCCACCTCCACGATGGCGCCGGCGAGCTCCACGCCGGTCGGCCCCGCGCCGACGATGGCGAAGGTCAGCAGCCGCTCGCGCTCGGCCGGGTCGTTGGCGAGCTCCGCCCGCTCGAACGCCATCAGCAGGCGGCGGCGGATGACGGTGGCGTCCTCGATGCGCTTCATGCCGGGGGCGACCGGCGCCCAGTCGTCGCGGCCGAAATAGGAGTGGGTGGCGCCGGTGGCGATGATCAGCTCGTCATAGGGCAGCGTGACGGTGTCGGCTTTCACCAGCCCGTTCTCCACATCGATCGCCTCCACCTTGCCGAGCAGGACCTGCACGTTGGCCTGATGGCGCAGCACGTGGCGGATCGGCCAGGCGATGTCGGCGGGCGACAGCTCCGCGGTGGCGACCTGATAGAGCAGCGGCTGGAAGCAGTGGTAGTTGTGCCGGTCGATCACCGTGACGTCCACGTCCGCCTTCGCGAGGTCGCGGGCCACGGTGAGGCCGCCGAAACCGGCGCCCACGATCACCACCTTGCGGCGCGGCTTGGGGGAGGACACGGTCGTCGCTTCGGCCATCTGCGGTCTCGTCCTTTCGGTTAAGCTGAGCACCTGTCTAGCATCATTCAGGAAAAGTCGCGGCCTATCACGTCGCCGCGACCATCTGCCCCTCGCGCCGTTTTTGCAGGCGGCCGCTGCCGGCGTTTGCAATCCCGCCCCGCTTCCCCCATCTCTCTCGCCGATGTGGAACGCCGCCGCGACGACGCGGCCGCGACGATTCCGAGGGGTTCGCATGACCTTCGCAGCCGGGGCCGACGCCGCCAAGCCCGCGACCGACGACCTGATCGTCGCCACAACCACCCAGACCTTCATGGCGGACGTGGTGCAGGCCTCGCTCACCCGCCCGGTGCTGGTGGATTTCTGGGCGCCCTGGTGCGGGCCGTGCCGGCAGCTCACGCCCGTGCTGGAGAAGGTGGTGAAGGCCGCCGGCGGCAAGGTGAAGCTCGCCACCATGAACATCGACGAGCATCCGGCGATCGCCGGCCAGCTCGGCATCCAGTCGATCCCGGCGGTCATCGCCTTCACCCGCGGCCAGCCGGTGGACGGCTTCATGGGCGCGCTGCCCGAGGCGCAGGTGAAGGCCTTCATCGAGCGCATCACCGGCGGCGCGGTGGAGGACGACGTCGACCTGCTGGCGGAGGCCGACGCGGCGCTCGCGGCCGGCGACGCCGCCGGCGCGGCGCAGATCTACGCCGGCCTTCTGGCGGAGGAGCCCGAGAACGCCGCCGCCATCGCCGGCCT
>NZ_JBHTMX010000104.1:0-10009 GCF_042679725.1 Methylopila musalis | reverse complement strand
CGGGCGGGCGAGACCTCCGCCTGCGGCTCCGCGATCCGCCGCGACTGGACCGCGCCCTCGACCGCCGACGCGCTGACCCGGCTCGACCGCGCCGGCGCGGTCACGCTCGGGCGCCTCGCCATGTCCGAGTTCGCCGTGGGCCCGATCGGCCTGAACGCGCACAACGGCCCGACCCGCAACCCGTGGAACCCGGCCCATGTCAGCGGCGGATCCTCCAGCGGGCCAGCGGCGGCGGTGGCGGCCCGGACGGCCTTCGGCGCGCTCGGCTCCGACACCGGCGCGTCGATCCGCGTGCCCTCCGCCGCGTGCGGGGTCGTCGGCCTGAAACCCTCGCCGGGGCTCATCAGCACGGCGGGGAGCATGCCGCTGTCGTCGAGCCTCGACGTCGTCGGCCCCATCGCCCGGCGCGTGGGCGACGTGGCGCTGCTCACCGCCGTGCTCGCGCGCCCGGTCGATCCCGACCTGGCGTCGCCGGCGCATCCGGCCTTTCTGGACGCGGCGTTCGCGCCGGTGGAGCCGCCGCGCGGGCTGCGGCTCGGCGTCCCCCGCGGCTTCTTCCGCGACGGCCTCGCCCCCGACGTATCCGAACGGTTCGAGGCGGCGGCGGCGGCCTTCCGCGATCTCGGCGTCACCCTCGTGGACGTGGACGACGCCGCCTTCGCCGAGGCCGGACCGCTTTACGGCGCGATCCTCGGGGCGGAGGCGGCCTCGACCCATGCGCGGCTGTTGCGCGCCGAGGCCGACGCCTATTCGCCGCAGGTCCGGGCGCGGCTGCTGGCCGGGCTCGGCGTCGAGCCCGCGGCCTATGCGGCGGCGCTGGCGCGGCGGGCCCCGCTGCTGGTCGCGGCGCTCTCGGACGTGTTCGCCCGCGCCGACCTGCTGCTCGCGCCCGTGCTGCGCGATCCGGTCCCCACCATCGCGGAGGTGGACGTGGGCGACGGGCCGCGCATGGCCGAGGTCGTGGCCGGTTTCCTGCGGCTGACGAATCCCATGAACGTGCTCGGCCTGCCGGCGCTGTCGCTTCCCGCCGGCTTCACCTCGAACGGGCTGCCCTGCGGGGTGCAGCTCGTCGGGCCGCCCATGAGCGACATCCTGCTTCTGAAGACCGGCCGCGCCTATGAGCGCGCCGTGGGCTGGACGTCGCTCCAGCCCACGGCGCCGGCCCCCGCCCCCGCGGCGCCCCCTCACGAGAGCCTTGTGTCCCGATGACCTACAGGATCTCCGTCGACACCGGCGGAACGTTCACCGACGTGGTGGTCGCCCATGCGGGCGGCGTCGTGATCGGCAAGGCGCTGACCACACACGACCGCATCTTCCGGGGCGTGGCCGCCGCCATCGCCATCGCCGCGGAGCAGCTGGAGACGACGGCCGACGCCCTGCTGCGGGCCACGAGCGTGTTCATCTACGGCACCACGCGCGCGATCAACGCGGTCGTGACCAAGAAGACCGCCCGCACCGCGTTCCTGACCACCGAAGGCTTCCCCGACATCCTGCTGTTCCGGGAAGGCGGCAAGACCAATCCGAGCGACTTCTCCCAGAACTTCCCCGAGCCCTACATCCCGCGCCGCCACACCTTCGAGATCGCCGAGCGCGTCTCGGCCGACGGCTCGGTCTTCACCCCGCTCGACGAGGCGCAGGCCCGCGCGACGCTGACCCGTCTCCGGGAGCAGGCGTTCGAGGCGGTGGCCGTCAGCCTGATCTGGTCGATCTCCAACCCGGTCCACGAGTTGCGGCTCGGGGAGCTGATCGAGGAGATCCTGCCCGGCGTTCCCTACACGCTGTCGCACCAGCTGCTGCCGATCATGCGCGAGTACCGGCGCGCTTCAGCCACCGTCATAGACGCCTCGCTCAAGCCGTTGATGCAGCGGCATTTCCGCGAGATGGAGCTTGATCTGCGCGAGGCCGGCTACGCCGGCGAGCTGCTGATCAGCACCTCAATCGGCGGCAGCATGAGCGTGGCGGAGGTGGCGGAGCGGCCGATCCATGCGCTGAAGTCCGGCCCGGCCATGGCGCCGGTGGCCGCGCTCTCCTATGCGCGGTCGGAGACGCTGAACCGCAACATCATCGTCGCCGACACCGGCGGCACTACCTTCGACGTCGGCCTCGTGCGCGACGGCGAGCTGGTCCACACCCGCGACACCTGGCTCGGCGGCCGCTTCGTGGGCGAACTCATCAGCATGTCGGCCGTGGACGTGCGCAGCATCGGCGCGGGCGGCGGCTCGATCGCCTGGATCGACGGCGGCGGCCTGCTGCGGGTCGGCCCCCAGAGCGCCGGCTCCGTGCCCGGCCCCGCGAGCTACGGCCTCGGCGGGGAGCAGCCGACCGTCACCGACGCCGCCGTGGTGCTCGGCTACATCGACCCGGAGTTCTTCGTCGGCGGCCGCCTGACGCTCGACGTGGCCGCGGCCGAACGGGTGATCGGCGCGCTGGCGGAGCGCCTCGGCCGCCCGGCGCAGGACGCCGCCTTCGCCGTGCTCCAGGTCGCCAACGAGATGATGATCAAGGCGATCGGCGAGCTGACGGTGAGCGAAGGGCTGAACCCGGCGGAAAGCCTGCTGGTGGCGGGCGGCGGCGCGGCCGGGCTCAACATCCTGCCGATCGCGCGCGAACTCGGCTGCGCGGCGGTGCTGGCCCCGAAGACCGCAAGCGCGCTCAGCGCCTACGGCATGCAGGTGTCCGACATCTCGACCGAACATTCCGGCACCCTGCTCACCCGCGCCCGGCGCTTCGACCTTGCGGGGGTCGCCGCAACGCTCACGCGGATCGACGACGAACTCGACCGCTTCGTCTCGGCGCTGCCGGGCGTCCGGCCCGAGCAGGTGCGCAAAAGCTACTTCGTGGAGGCGCGCTACCAGTCGCAGGTCTGGGAGCTTGAAACGGAGCTTCCGTCCCGGACCATCGCGGGCGCCGAGGACGTCGCCGCCCTGGCCGAGGCGTTCCACGCCACCCATGAGCGCGTCTACGCCGTGCGCGACCCCGGCAGCGACGTGGAGTTCGTGAACTGGAAGGGCCGCGTCGCGGTGAAGGTCGCGCCGGAGCCAACCCCGCTCGACGCGGCCCCGCCCTCGGGCCCCGCGGCCGCGACGCGGTTCCGTTCCGCCTTCTTCGGCGGCGCCGGCCCGGAGCGGACGCCGGTCCATCGCGGGTCGGAGATCCGGCCCGGCGAGACGGTGGCCGGCCCCGCCATCATCGAGGAGCCGACGACGACCATCGTGGTCTATCCGGGCTGGACCGCGCGCGTCAGCGCCGCCGGCCATTTCATCATCGAGACCGTGTGAGGACGCGCCCATGACGACCGAGGCTTCCGCCCCCCGCGCCGTGCTCGACCCCGTGCTCACCACCATCATGAGCAACCGGCTCGACGGCATCGTGCGCGAGATGACCAACACGCTGCTGCGCTCGGCCCGCTCGGCCGTCATCAGCAGCGCGCGCGACTTCTCCTGCGGCATCGTCACCGCCGACAACCAGATCCTCGCCTCGGCCGAGGGGCTGCCGGTCCACATCTTCGGCATGAACGTGCAGACCGCCGCCATCGCCCGGCACCACCCGGACTACGCCGACGGCGACGCCTATCTCGACAACGACCCCTATGGCGGCAACACCCACGCCGCCGACCACACCTTCATGGTTCCGGTGTTCTTCGAGGGCGAGCACCTCTTCACCGTCTGCGCCAAGGCCCATCAGGCCGACATCGGCAACGGCGTGCCCTCGAGCTACAACGCCGCCGCCCGCGACGTGTACCACGAGGGCGCGCTCATCTTCCCCTGCGTCCGCATCCAGCGGAACCGCGAGACCATCCAGGACATCGTCCGCATCTGCCGGGCGCGCATCCGCGTGCCGGACCAGTGGTACGGCGACTTCCTCGCCGGCCTCGGCGCGGCCCGCATCGGCGAGCGGCGGCTGAAGGAGTTCTGCGCCAAATACGGGCGCGAGACCGTGCGCCAGTTCATCCGCGACTGGTTCAACTATTCCGAACAGCGCATGATCCAGGGCGTCGCGAAGCTGCCGAAGGGGCGGCTGACGCGGGAGGGCCAGTCCGATCCGATCGAGGGCCTTCTGCCGGAGGGCCTGAAGCTCAAGGTCACAATCGACATCGACCCGGAGGCGGGCGCGATCGCCGTCGACCTGACCGACAACCCCGACAGCATCGACTGCGGGCTTAACGTGTCGGAGGCCTCGGCGATCAGCAGCGTGCTCGGCGGCATCTTCAACGTGCTGGACAACGACATCCCGAAGAACCAGGGCTCGTTCCGGCGCGTCACCGTCAAGCTCCGCGACAACTGCGCCGTGGGCCGGCCCGCCTTCCCGCACAGCTGCTCCGTCTCCACCACCAACATCGCGGAGCGGCTGGTGAACGTGGTGCAGTCGGCCTTCGCCGAACTCGGCGACGGTTTCGGCATGGCCGAGGGCGGCACGGGGCTCGGCGCGGGCATGTCGGTGATCTCGGGCCGGGACGCCCGCCGCGACGGCGCGCCGTTCGTGAACCGCATGATGCTCTCCACCAACGGCGGCCCGGCGAGCCCGACCGCGGACGGCTGGGTGAACTACGGCTTCCCGATCATCTCCGGGCTGATGTACCGCGACAGCGTGGAGGTGGACGAGGTGAAGCTCCCGATCCACGTCTACGCCCTGCGCATGGCGGCGGAGACCGCCGGCGCCGGCCGCACGCGCGGCGCGCCGGCGCAGGAGATCGTCTACGGCCCGGTCGGCCATCCGCTGACCATCGTCATCCCCTGCGACGGCCAGTTCGCGCCGCCCCGCGGCGTCCATGGCGGCCATGACGGCGAGCCGGGCGTGACCTACCTTATCGACCATGACGGAACGGCGAAGCGCCTGCCGAACGTCGTTACGCTGCAGGTGTCGCCCGGACAGAAGATCCGCGGCGTCGACAGCAGCGGCGGCGGCTATGGCGATCCGCACGAACGGGACCCGGCGCGGGTGCTGCACGACGTGGCCGAGGGCTGGGAGAGCGAGGCCCGCGCCCGCGACCTCTACGGCGTCGCGCTGCGGCGCGGGGCCGACGGAACGCTTGCGGTCGACGACGGAGAGACCGCGCGCCTGCGATGGGCCTCGGCGAAGGCCTGAGGGGGCTATTCGAGAACGCCGCTCTCCGTCATGCCCGAACCTGTCTCGGGCATCCACGACTTGGAGCGCTGAAGCCGCGGCCCGGCGGACGTCGTGGATGCCCGCGCGTTCCGCGCGGGCATGACGTGGGCTAGTTCAATGCGCCGCGGATACGTCCGAGCGGACGACAAGACAGGGACACAGGGAGGCGACCATGAGCCACGATCACCCGCACGACCATGACCATCCGCACGACCACGATCGGGCGCAGTGGAAGCATGACGGCGTCCGCGTCATCAAGGGCGACCAGCTCGACAGCAACACGGCGCAGACGCCGGGCATGTTCCGGCAGGCCGCCATCAATCACGCGCGGGTCGGCGCCCAGAAGATCTGGGCCGGCACGGTCTCGATCGCGCCCAACGCCAAGACCGGCGTGCACCATCACGGCGAGCTCGAAAGCGTCATCTTCATCGTGCGCGGCCACGCCCGCATGCGCTGGGGCGACCGGCTGGAGTTCGTCGCGGAGGCCGGCCCCGGCGACTTCATCTATGTGCCGCCCTTCGTGCCGCATCAGGAGATCAACGCCGATCCCGACAACACGCTCGAATGCGTGCTGGTGCGCTCGGACAACGAGGCGGTGGTGGTGAACATCACCGACGTCGATCCGGTGGAGGCTCCGGAGGCGGTGTACTGGACCGATCCAATCCACCGCGCCCCGGAGTGACCGGGGCTCTAAGCCCTCACCGGCGCGGCAGGATCAGCCAGACGAGACCTGTGGCGACCAGCGCCAGCCCGATCCACGATCCGAGCGCGAGACCCGCGAGCGGCGGCCCGAGCGTGAGCAGGCTCGGCGCGAGCCCGAGCGCGAAGGCGGCGGTCACGATCGCCACCGCGACGCGGATCGCGGCCCAGCGGATGTCCTCGCTCAGGCGCTCCAGCCCCTGAAGCTCGATCCGGGCCTCGATCCGGCCCTGCCGCAGCCGCGTGTTCAGAAGCCGGAACAGGCCGGGCAGGTCCCGCAGCAGCGACGCCACGTCCATGGACAGCGCCTTGCCCTGCCGCGCGAGAGCGGCGGGGCTCCACATGCGCTGCATCTGCGCGCGCACGATCGGCGTCGCGACGCGGATGGCGTCGAACTCGGGGTCGAGGCCGCGCATCACGCCGTCCGCGGTGATCAGCGCCTTGAACAGCAGCGTCAGGTCGGGCGGCAGCGTCAGCCCGTTTTCGCGGGCGAGCGCCGTGATGTCCGACACCGCCGCGCCGAGCCGCAACGGCGGCGCGCCATGGCGGGCCACGAACAGGTCGCAGCCGGCTTCGAGCCGCGACAGGTCGCTGTTCGGCTCCCCCGCCCAGTCCATCAGCAGCAGGGCGATGCGGCCGCCGTCCTGATCGACGATGCCGGCGAGCAGCGACAGCAGCTCCTCGCGCCGCCGCGCGCCGAGCCGCCCGACCATTCCGAAATCGATGAAGGCGACGCCGTTGTCCGGCAGCGCCCGGAGATTGCCGGGATGCGGATCGGCGTGGAACACGCCGTCCACCAGCGCCATGTGCAGGAAGGCGCCCGCGCCCCGCTCCGCCAGCACGCGGCCGTCGAGCCCCTGCGCGCGCAGCGCCGCGGCGTCGTTCGGCGCCACGCCGTCGATGAACTCCTGCACCAGCAGGGTCTCGGACGAGAAGGCGCGCCAGATCTTCGGCAGCCGCACGCCCGGCCGGTCTGCGAGATTCGCCGCGATCAGGTCGTTGTTGCGCCCTTCCGCCGCGAGATCGAGCTCCTCGGCCATGGCGGCGGAGAGGTTGCGCACGATCTCGCGCGGCCGGAACCGGGCGATGTCCGGCCACCGGGCCTGCGCCAGCTCCGTGAGGTGGGCGAGCAGCCGCATGTCCGCCTCGATGCGCGGGCGCAGGTTGGGCCGCCGCACCTTGACCACGACCTCGTCGCCGCCGGAAAGCCGCGCCCGGTGCACCTGCGCGATGGAGCCCGCGGCGAGCGGCTCCGGGTCGATGTGGGCGAACACGTCCTCCGGCGCCTCGCCGAGCGCCTCGGTCATCTCGGCGCGCACGACGTCCCACGGCAGCGGCCGCACCCGGCTCTGCAGCTTTTCGAGCGCGTCGGTCCATTCGGGGCCGAGCAGGTCCGAGCGGGTGGACAGGATCTGGCCGAGCTTGGTGAAGGTCGGCCCCAGCTCATCGAGCAGGCCGCGCAGACGCTCCGGCGCGGTCTCGTCGTGCGACGCCCCTTGCGCCGCCGCCCGGCCGATCCGCAGACGCGCGAAAATGTCCATGACGCCGTAGCGCAGCGCGATGGCGCTGATCTCGGCCAGCCGCTTGCGGTCGCGCATGGCGACGAGGCTCGTTTCCAGAAGGCTCACGACGCTCCCCACAGCCACCGGGCGATCAGCCACAGAACCCCGATCCAGATCGCGACCAGCACGGCGAGCGCGACGGCGGCGACCAGCAGCGGGCGCTTCAGCCAGCGCGCCGTCCAGACGTCGGCCTTATGCCCGGCGCGAAGCCGCACGTTTTCCGGCAGGCGCCGCGCCACCAGCGCCGTGATCCAGGGCACGATGACCAGATCGTCCACCACGCCGAACACCGGCGTCGTGATCGGGATGAGGTCGATCGGGCTGAGCAGGTAGAGCGCGGCCGCGAGGCTCGCGATCCGCAAGCCCCACGGCGTGTCGGGATCGCGGACCGCATAGGCCAGCAGCACCGCCTCGCGCCGGAACCGCAGGAACCTCTGTCTCAGCCAACGCAGCACGCGGTCGCCTCTCGCTCGACGCGCTCACGACGCGCGTCCCTCGGGCGACGGGCGGAAACACCGACGCCGCAGGGCGCATATAGGGGCTCACCTCCCCGGCGGCAGGGCGCCATACGCGCCCTTCGCGTTTCGCAACTCTCGGTCCGCGCAGGTTCGCTCCCCGGTCAGACGCCGTTGCGCTGGAGGAAATCGCGGATGCGGACGGCGATCTCGGCGGCGTGGGTTTCGAGCGCGAAATGGCCGGCGTCGATCAGATGGATCTCGGCCTTCGGCAGATCGCGCGCATAGGCCTTGGCGCCGGGCGGGATGAAGAACGCATCGTGGCGGCCCCAGACCGCGAGCAGCGGCGGCTGATGCTTACGGAAATAGGCCTGAAACTCCGGGTAGCGCTCCACATTGGTGCGGTAGCTCAGGATCAGGTCGAGCTGGATCTCCTGCGCCTCCGGGCGCCGCATGTAATGCATGTCGAGCGTGTAGCCGTCCGGCGAGACGCGATCCTCGGCCGCGCCGTGCCGGTACTGGAACAGGATCGCCTCGTCGGTCAGCGACGCGCGGCAGGCCTCGCGGTTTGCGGCGCTCGGGTCGCGCCAGTAGGCCTCCCACGGGCCCCACTCCGTGCTGAAGCCTTCTGTGTAGGCGTTGCCGTTCTGGCTGATGATGGCGGTGACGCGCTCAGGATGGGCCATGGCGAGCCGGAACCCGGTCGGCGCGCCGTAGTCGAACACGTAGAGCGCGTAGCGCGTCAGCCCGAGGGCGTCGACAAAGCCTTCCACCACCTCGGCGAGCGCGTCGAAACTGTAGGTGAAGCGCCCCCGCGGCGGCGCGACCGTGCGGCCGAAGCCGGCGAGGTCGGGCGCGATCACCCGGTAACGGTCCGCCAGCAGCGGAATGAGGTCGCGGAACATGTGGCCGGCGGTGGGAAAGCCGTGCAGCAGCAGGAGCACGGGCGCGTCGGGCCGGCCGGCCTCGCGGTAGAACACCGTCACGTCGCCGACCTTCCGGCTCCCGAACCGCAGCTTCGCGTCCGCGCCCGCGCCGGCAGGCGTCGCCTGCGCCTGGCCCGCGAGGGCCGTCGAGGCCGCGAGGCCCCCAAGCCCCAGACCTGCGATCACCGATCGCCGTTCAAATCCATCCTGCGTCGTCGTCATGGCGTGGCCTTTCCCGTTCGCCTCAGTGTCTGGCCATCAACCTATGGCTTGCAGAACGACGCATAAGACCGGCAACGTGAAGTCTGAGATTTCAGATTGGACAATCATGGACCGGCTGGACGCCATGGCGATGTTCGTCGCCACCGTCGACGAGGGCTCGCTGGCGGGCGCCGCCCGCAGACTCGCGGTCTCGCCCGCCAAGGTGACGCGCGCGCTTCAGATGCTGGAGGAGCGGCTGGGCGAGCGGCTGATCCACCGCAGCGCGCGCCGGCTGCGCCTGACCGAGGCGGGGGAGCGCAGCCTCTCGACCTATCGCGCGGTGCTGGCGGAGCTCGACCAGACGGAGGGCGGCGGCGCGGGCGACCGGATCGACGGGCTGGTGGCCGTGACGGCGCCGGAGCTGTTCGGGCGGCGGCATGTTGTGCCGGCGATCGGCGCCTTTCTGGCCGCGCATCCGGCGGCCCGCGCCCGGGCGCTGCTGCTCAACCGGGTGGTGGACCTCGTGGACGAGGGCGTCGACGTCGCGGTCCGGCTCGCGCCGCTGCCGGATTCCGGGATCGTGGCGACGAAGCTCGGCGAAGTCCGCCAGCTGGTCTGCGCCTCGCCCGACTACATCGCTCGCGCCGGCGCGCCCGAGACGGCGCAGGACCTCGAACGCCACGCATGCCTCGGGGACGTGGAGAGCGAGGCCGGCGCGCTCTGGCGCTTCGCGGAGCCAGCGGCGCGGCGCGGGCGGCGGTTCTCGGTGACGGTCCGGCCGCGCCTCGCGGTGAATTCGGCGGGCGCGGCGATCGACGCGGCGGTGGCCGGGCACGGCGTCTGCTACGCGCTGTCCTATCAGGTGGCCGAGCACATCGCCGCCGGCCGCCTGCGCGCGCTGCTCGCCCCGTTCGAGCCGGAGCCGATCCCGGTCAGCCTCGTGTTCCACCCGGTGCCGCGCCGCAACGTGACGCTGCGGGCGTTCATCGACCACGTGGCGCCCCGCCTGCGGGACGACCTCGCGGCCGTCGCGCGCCGCATCGGCCCGCCCCGCGCCACG
>NZ_JBHTMX010000103.1:0-10271 GCF_042679725.1 Methylopila musalis | reverse complement strand
GACCCGCGAGGCCGCGCTGGTGCTGGCGGTGGTGAACCACCCCGCGCTGCTCGACGGGCTGGCGGAGGCCTTCGCCGAGCTCGACCTCTCCACCCGCGAGCTCGACCGGCTGCGGCGCGCGGCGCTGGACGCCTACGCTCATGGCGCGGCGGATGCGGTCGCCATGACCGCAGCCCTCGACGCCGCCGGCTGCGCGGCCGCGCTGGAGCAGGCGGCGGCGGCCTTGCTGCCCGGCGACTGGTGGGTGGGGGGCGATGCGAATCTTGTTGACGTGGACGTGGCTTGGAGGCATGCGAGCGCCTTGCACGTCAAGGTCCGGGCGCTACATAAGGAGCTCCGATCGGCGGAGCAGGATTTTGGTCGGGATTTTACGGACGACAATTTCCGCAGGATCGTCGAAATTCAGCGCCAACTGTCCGCCGTTGAAGGTTCGGAGGCCGCGATCGAAAATTTCGGCGGCGCCTCGGGCCGGGTTGTGAAGGCGATGTGACGGCGGTTCGGGCGCGGCTCAACGAGCGAACACGCCCAATGGCTAGGGTTAATGCGAGCGTAAAACGTCGTCGCCTAGCGTAGCGGCTGGCGATTCGCGGCGGGCGCCGGGTTGACGGCGTCCGATGCGGGACGAAATCGATTCGCGTGGCCGGCGGGCGCGCCGGCTCGGAGACTGGAAGAATATGGCGACCAAGCTGCAGGCGAAGGACGAGACCGAGACGAGCGCGCCGGAAACCGAAGCCGGCCCTCTGCTCGATCTCAGCGATCAGGCCATCCGGCGCATGATCAAGGCCGCGAAGAAGCGCGGCTATGTGACCAACGACGAGCTGAACGAGGTCCTTCCCTCCGACCAGAACACGTCCGACCAGATCGAAGACATCCACGCGATGCTCAACGAGATGGGCATCAACGTGATCGATTCCGAAGAGGCCGACGAGCGCGAAGAGGGCGCCGCCGAGGACGACGAGGTGGAGGGCGGCGATCTGGTCGAGGCCCCCCGGCCATCGCCGGTGGCCGTGGTCCAGAAGGCCGAGCCCGCCGACCGCACCGACGATCCCGTGCGCATGTATCTGCGCGAGATGGGCTCGGTGGAGCTGCTGTCGCGCGAGGGCGAAATCGCCATCGCCAAGCGCATCGAGGCCGGCCGCGAGGCGATGATCGCGGGCCTCTGCGAAAGCCCGCTGACGTTCCAGGCCATCATCATCTGGCGCGACGAGCTCAACGAGGGCAAGATTCTGCTGCGCGAGGTCATCGACCTCGAGGCCACCTACGCCGGCCCCGACAAGGGCGCCGCGGCGGCCGAGGAGCCGGAGGCCGAGGACGCGGACGGCGAGGAGCCGGCCGCCCCGGAAGGCGATCTCGACGAAGACGACATGGAGAACAACGTCTCGCTCTCCGCCATGGAGGCCGAGCTCAAGCCGCGCGTGCTGGAGACGTTCGACGCCGTCGCCGAGGACTACAAGAAGCTTCGCCGCCTTCAGGACCAGAACGTCGAGAACCGTCTCCAGAACAAGACGCTCTCGCCGGCGCAGGACCGGAAGTACAAGAAGCTCAAGGACGACATCATCGTCAACGTGAAGTCGTTGTCGCTGAACCAGAACCGCATCGACAATCTGGTGGAGCAGCTCTACGACATCAACAAGCGCCTCGTGGCGCTTGAAGGCCGCCTCATGCGCCTCGCCGAGAGCTTCGGCGTCGATCGCGTCGACTTCCTGCGCCAGTATCAGGGCTACGAGCTCGATCCCAACTGGATCCGCCGCGTCGCCAATCTGGGCACCAAGGGCTGGAAGAACTTCGTCGCGGCCGAGAAGGACCTGGTGAAGGACCTGCGCGGCGACATCCACAATCTTGCGACCGAAACCGGCCTCGAGATTCAGGAGTTCCGCCGCATCGTGCAGATGGTGCAGAAGGGCGAGCGCGAGGCCCGGCAGGCCAAGAAGGAGATGGTGGAGGCGAACCTGCGCCTCGTGATCTCCATCGCCAAGAAGTACACCAACCGCGGCCTGCAGTTTCTGGACCTGATCCAGGAGGGCAACATCGGCCTGATGAAGGCGGTCGACAAGTTCGAGTACCGCCGCGGCTACAAGTTCTCGACCTACGCCACGTGGTGGATCCGGCAGGCGATCACCCGTTCGATCGCCGATCAGGCCCGCACCATCCGCATTCCGGTGCACATGATCGAGACGATCAACAAGATCGTCCGCACCTCGCGCCAGATGCTGCACGAGATCGGCCGCGAGCCGACCCCGGAGGAGCTGGCCGAGAAGCTGGCCATGCCGCTGGAGAAGGTGCGCAAGGTCCTCAAGATCGCCAAGGAGCCGATCAGCCTCGAGACGCCGATCGGCGATGAGGAGGACAGCCACCTCGGCGACTTCATCGAGGACAAGAACGCGATCCTGCCGATCGACGCCGCGATCCAGTCCAACCTGCGCGAGACCACGACCCGCGTGCTGGCCTCGCTCACGCCCCGCGAGGAGCGCGTGCTGCGCATGCGCTTCGGCATCGGCATGAACACCGACCACACGCTGGAGGAGGTCGGCCAGCAGTTCTCGGTGACGCGCGAGCGCATCCGCCAGATCGAGGCCAAGGCTCTGCGCAAGCTCAAGCACCCGAGCCGCTCGCGCAAGCTGCGCAGCTTCCTCGACAACTGATCCCTTCCGCGCCACGCGCAGATATGCGGAAACCCGGCCTCGCGCCGGGTTTTTTTGCGTCCGGGGCGTCGGGCAGGCGAGGCGATCCCTGCATTCGCGCACACGAGGCTTTGAGCCGGCGCGTCTTTCCCTCGGGCGCGGGGTTGGCCATGTCTGTCGCGTCAGTCCAACGAAGGATCGTTCACCGATGAAGCGTCTTTCCCTCGCCCTCGCCGCCGCCCTGCTGGTCGCGGCGCCGGCCGCCTCCCACGCCGCGGACGGCCTGCCCGGCGCCAGGGACGCCGCGCGCGTCACCGCCGGGACCTACAAGGTGGACCCGCACCACACGCAGGTGGTCTGGAGCGTGGACCACATGGGCTTCACGCCGCTCTACGGCGCCTTCGGCCAGCCGACCGGCAGCCTGACGTTCGATCCCAAGGCGCCGTCCGAGGCCAAGCTCACGGTGGAGTTTCCGCTGACCGGCCTGACGGTGACCTCGGAGAAGTTCGGCGTCCATCTCAAGGGCGACGAGTTCTTCGACGCGGCGAAGTTCCCGAAGGCGACCTTCGTGTCCACCAAGGTGGAGGCCTCCGGCGAGACCGCGACGATCACCGGCGACCTCACCGTGCGCGGCGTGACCAAGCCGGTGACGCTGGAGGCGAGCTTCTTCGGCGCGGGCCAGAACCCCATGACCAAGGCCGAGACCATCGGCTTCACCGCCACCGCCAAGGTGAAGCGCAGCGCGTTCGGCCTCGGCGCCTATGCGCCGGCGATCGCCGACGACGTCGACCTCAAGATCGTCGGCGCGTTCGAGAAGTGATCCGCTCCTCCCCGCCTCGCGGGCGGGGAGGGCCACGTTCCATGGAAAAAGGCCCCGCGGCGCATGCCGCGGGGCCTTTTTCAGTCATGATCCCTGCGCCGTGGCGCGGGGCGCGCGGCCTCAGAAGCCGAAGGAGTTGAACTTGTAGGCGACGCCGCCGAGCACGCGACTCTCGGTGGTCTCGCTCTTCACGCGGTTCGCGCCGATCTTGTAGCGGTCCGAACCGTAGTCCGAGTAGCGGTACTCGACGCGGGCGGTGATGTTCTCCGCCACCTGGCCCTCGACGCCGGCGCCGACCGTGTAGCCCACGGCGGTCTTGCTGTCGTGGCCGCCGGTGCCGTTGACGGCGCCGTTCACGCGCTGGCCGCTGTAGGCCACGCCCGCGGCGGCGTAGGGCAGAATGTTGTCGAAGGCGTAGCCGACGCGAGCGCGGGTCGCGCCGCTCCACTGCTGCTCGTTGCGGATGCGGCCGCCGGCGAAGCTGTGGCGGTCGGAGCCGTCGTTGTAGTTCACGTCGGTCTCGGCGCCGATCACCACCGGCGAGCCGTCGAACTGGTGGTTGTAGCCGGCGTAGCCGCCGACGATCGCGCCGCTCGGCTTGGTGCCGGGCAGGCCGCGGTTCTTGGACTTGGCCCAGCCGTAGCCGGCCTGCGCGCCCACATAGGCGCCGGTCCAGGTGGAGGGGGCGGCCGGCGCGGCGTATTCGGACGCCGGGGCCTCGTAAGGCAGATCGGCCGCGAAGGCGGCGGGCGCGGCGATGACGGCCACGGCGATGACGGCGGAACGGATCATGGGATCAGGCCTCAAAACTCTTCCGGGCCGGGCGAGGGCGGCCGGCCGGTACGCGACAGGACTAACGAACGCTGCGCGTCCGGCCGCCGAACAATCGGCTCCGAACGGGCGATGGGGTGACCTTAGGGGCCAAAGTCTTATCGAGTCGTGAAGGTTATCGAGTGATGAAGGCATAAGGAAAAATATGACGCATCATATGGTTAACGCCATATCTTCATGTGATGCAGAACACGAAAAAGCCCCGCGATCCTGAGGATCGCGGGGCTTTTCGGATCAGGGGAGGGCGGGCAAACCCGCCGCTCCCAAAGGTCAGATCAAATCAGAACGGCGAGGTGAACTTGTAAGCCACGCCGACGCGGACGCTGTGGTCCGTGTACTCGGAGCGGACGCCGTTGCCGATGCTGAAGCGGTCCTTGCCGTAGTCGTTGTAGCGATACTCGGCGCGCACGGCGACGTCGTCGGTCGCGGCGTACTCGACGCCGCCGCCCACGGTCCAACCCACAGCGGTCTTGCTGTCGCTGCCGACGCCGCGGAGGCGCAGGTTGCGGTCAGCATAGGCCACGCCGCCGGCGGCGTAAGCGAGGAAGCGGTCGAACGCGTAGCCGACGCGAGCGCGGGTCGCGCCGTTCCAGTCGCTGTCCACGCGGGCGCGGCCGTTGCGGCCGTCGATGTCCGCGTAGTTGAAGTCGGTCTCGATGCCGAGCACGACCGGCGAGTTGTCCAGCTGGACGTTGTAGCCGGCGTAGCCGCCGACGAGGAAGCCGTCCTTGTTGGCGCGAGCCGCGCTGCCCCAGGAGTAGCCAGCCTGCACGCCGACATAGGGGCCGGTCCAGGTGAAGGACGGCACGGCGACGACAGCGGCCGGAGCCTCGTAAGCCGGGAGATCCGCAGCCATCGCAGCGGGGACCATGGCGGTGATGGCGGCCGCGGAGACGGCGCCCAGAACGATACGACGGATCATGTTTCTACCTCGAAGTCGATCGGTTCACTCTGATTTCCCAGAGCGCATGCAGCATTACTAAATCAGATCCCCGAAAAAGTCTGTCGCTAAAAAGCAACACGCCCCGTCTGGAATCTTTGTTTGAAATATGGCGAAACCTGCGTCAGGCCACATTTCGACTTAATCACCACAAAGCGCATGCGCTTTGGGCGACAACGATGCATTGGGCCGACAGTTCGTCTTTCCAATGATGAAGAAAATCTCACCAGCCCGACGAGAACTTGTATCCGACGCCGAGCATCACGCGATTTTCAGTGAGGTCGGATTTCAGCCGGGCGCCGGAGACGCTGAACGTGTCCGCGCCGAAGTCCGAGTAGCGGTATTCCACGCGGGCGGTGACGTTGTCCGTGATCGCCGCCTCGACGCCGCCGCCCACGGTCCAGCCAACCGCGACGGTGTCGTCCGAGCCGGACAGGCCGCCGGCCGCGGTCGGGCGCGCCTTCACGTCATGGTCGGCGAAGGCGAGGCCGCCCGCGCCGTAGACGAGGAAGCGATCGAACGCGTAGCCGACTCGGGCGCGCACGGCGCCGGCGTAGCCGATATCGTTGGTGACGCGGGTGTTGGACAGGCCGGTGAAGGCGCGGCTCGTGCGGCTGTCCGCGCCGTCCACATAGGCGATGTCGCCTTCGACGCCGATCACCAGCGGAGAGTTGTCGAACTGGAAGTTGTAGCCGGCGTAGCCGCCGATCGCGAAGCCGTCGGGCGAGGTCCCGACGTTGCGGCCGTTGGCGCGGGTGTCGGCGTCCAGCCAGCCGTAGCCGGCCTGCAGGCCCACATAAGGCCCGGTCCAGGAGAACGAGGGCACGGGCGCGGCGACAGCCGGCGCGGGCTCGTAAGCGGGGATGTCGGCGGCGTAAGCGGCGCCGGCCGAAAGAGCCAGCGCGACAGCCCCCCCGAAAAGCGTGCCTCGCATCATTCCGAACTCCTCGACTGCCTGCTCAAAATGGAGTCAGGCCCCCTTGGTCGATGGCCTTTAAACGCGCAGGGTCCGATTTGGTTCCCGGCTGTCGCGCCACGCATCAGTGATGCAAATCCATTGAGGCGCTTTGCGTGCGCGAATGTGGCGACCGTCTGACAGCAATATGTCGTCCGATCACGACAGCGCAAGGGCGCCGCTTTTATAGGCGGCGAAGATTTCTGGCTGAACCGCCCCCGACGCGCTAGATCGCAGCCCTGATCCGCTTGAGCGCGAGGGCGCAGCTTGAACGTGTGCAACCCGGAGAAATTGGCCGCTTTGGTGACCGGAAGCGCCCGTCGCATCGGCGCCGCGATCGCGCGCGAGCTGGCGGGTCTGGGACATCCTGTCGCAGTGCACCATAGGGCCTCCGCCGAGGCCGCTCGGGAGCTTGTGGCGGAGATCGTCAGCCGGGGCGGCCGGGCGGCGGTCGTGTCCGCCGATCTCGCCGACTCAGCCGACACAGCGGCGCTGGTGGCCCGCGCCACCGAGGCGGTGGGGCCGCTCGGCGTGCTGGTGAACAACGCCTCGTCCTTCGAGCCGGACGGGCCGGGCGCGCTGGACCCGGCCGCCTGGGACCGGCAGATGGCCATCAACCTGCGCGCGCCGGTGTTCCTGACGGAGGCCTTCGCCGCGGCGCTCCCGACCGGCGCGCGCGGGGTGGTGGTCAACGTCATCGACCAGCGGGTGCTGAAGCCGTCGCCGGGCTTCCTGTCCTACACGCTGGCGAAGTCCGCGCTGCTGGCGGCGACGCACGCGCTCGCCTTGTCGCTCGCGCCCCGGGTGCGGGTGGTGGGGGTCGGGCCGGGGCCGACCTGCGCCAACGCGCGCCAAAGCCTGGAGGCCTTCGCCCGCCAGAGCGCCGCGACCCCGCTCGGGCGCGGGCCCTCGCCGGAGGAGATCGCCGCGGCGGTGGCCTATCTCGTGCGAGCGGAGAGCGTCACCGGCGTCATGCTGCCGGTGGACGGAGGCCAGCATCTCGCATGGACGCTGGCGGACGAATCGGACGGCTGAGGCCCGCGCCCTCGCGGAATCGCCCGCCTGCGCTTACATGGAACGCCCGTGACCGAGCATGATCGCCCCGCCGACGAGCCGGACGAAACCGAAGACGATTTCGTCGAGACGCTCGAAACCCGCGACGCCGAGGACGCCGCCGCGCCCGAGAGCGTGCGCCGGGGCGTGGAGGTCATCCGCGGCCACCTGAAGCATCTGCCGAACGGCCCCGGCGTCTACCGCATGTTCGACGCCCGCGGCGACGTGCTCTACGTGGGCAAGGCCCGCTCCCTGAAGAAGCGGGTGGCGAGCTACGCCCGCGGCGTCGGGCACAACAACCGCATCGCCCGCATGATCGCCGAGACGTCGGCGATGGAGTTCGTCTCGACCGAGACCGAGACCGAGGCGCTGCTGCTCGAGGCGAACCTCATCAAGCGCCTGCGGCCGCGCTACAACGTGCTGATGCGGGACGACAAGTCGTTCCCTTACATCCTGATCGCCACCGACCATCCCGCGCCGCAGATCGCCAAGCACCGCGGCGCCCGCACCCGCAAGGGCGACTATTTCGGGCCGTTCGCCTCCGCGGGCGCGGTGGGGCGCACCATCGACGCGCTGGAGCGAGCCTTCCTGCTGCGCTCCTGCGCCGACAGCTATTACGAGCGCCGCACGCGGCCCTGCCTGCAGTTCCAGATCAAGCGCTGCTCCGGCCCCTGCACCGGCGAGATCTCGCTCGAGGACTATGGCGGGCTCGTCACGGAGGCGCGCCGCTTCCTGCAGGGGCGCTCGGACGCGGTGAAGACCGAGATCGCGCAGGCCATGGACCAGGCGGCGGAGACGCTCGATTTCGAGCGGGCGGCGGTCTATCGCGACCGCCTCGCCGCGCTCGCCGCCATCCAGTCCAACCAGGGCGTCAATCCGCGCACGGTGGAGGAGGCGGACGTGTTCGCCATCCACGCCGAGGGCGGGCAGACCTGCGTCGAGGCCTTCTTCTACCGCGCCTATCAGAACTGGGGCGCGCGGGCCTTTTTCCCCAAGGCGGACCGCAGCCTGGAGCCCAAGGAGGTGCTGGGCTCGTTCGTCGCCCAGTTCTACGACGCGGAGGAGCCGCCGAGACTCGTGCTGCTGAGCGAGGAGATCGAGGACGGGGCGCTGCTGTCGGAGGCGCTGTCGGTGCGCTCCGGCCGCAAGGTGGAGGTGGCGGTTCCTGCCCGCGGCGAGAAGAAGGAGCTGGTGGACCGGGCGCTGTCCAACGCCCGCGAGGCGCTGGGACGTCGGCTGGCGGAGACCGCCACGCAAGGGAAGCTGCTCGCGGGCGTGGCGGAGGCGTTCGGGCTTCCCGGCGCGCCGCAGCGGATCGAGGTCTACGACAACAGCCACATCATGGGCGCGGCCGCGGTCGGCGGCATGATCGTGGCCGGGCCCGAGGGCTTCCAGAAGACGCACTACCGCAAGTTCAACATCCGCCCCGAAGACCTCACCCCCGGCGACGACACCGGCATGATGCGGCAGGTGCTGCGCCGCCGCTTCTCCCGGCTGCAGAAGGAATCGCCCCGGGACGCGGAGGGCAAGACGGCCGAGGACGCGCCGCCCTGGCCGGATCTGGTGCTGCTGGACGGCGGGCAGGGGCAGCTGACCGCCGCGCGGGAGACGCTGGCGGAGCTTGGCCTCTCCGACGTGGCGCTGGTGGGCGTGGCCAAGGGCATGGATCGGGAGGCCGGCCGCGAGACCTTCTTCCTGGAGGGGCGCACGCCGTTCCGCATGCCGCCGCGCGACCCGGTGCTTTATTACATCCAGCGCCTGCGCGACGAGGCGCACCGCTTCGCCATCGGCACCCACCGGGCGCGGCGCTCCAAGGAGTTCGTGGCGAATCCGCTGGACGAGATCGCGGGCGTCGGCCCCACGCGCAAGCGCGCGCTGCTGCGCCATTTCGGAACCGCCAAGGCGGTGGCCCGCGCGGGCCTCGCCGATCTGGAGAAGGCGCCCGGCGTCAGCAAGACGGTGGCGAAGGCGGTCTACGACCACTTCCACGACAAGGGCTGAGGCGGGGAGGGGGCGAAATCGTCCCGGCGGCGCCGGGGTCGGTTGACGCGCGCCGCCTTCGCGTGGTCGTGTCGCGCCGGGCAGACCCTTCGCGCAGCCGGCGACGTGACCATGACCTCCGAAACCCACATTGAGCCGATCTCGGCCGCCGCGGCGGCGCGGCGGAGGAACGCGTCCCGCGAGCATGCGCTGAGCCTGCCCAACCTGCTGACCTATGGCCGGATTCTGGCCGTTCCGGTGGTGGTGGCCTGCCTCTATGTGGGCGGCCACGTCTGGCTCTGGACGGCGGTCGGGCTGTTCGTGGTGGCGGCCATCACCGACTTCTTCGACGGCTATCTCGCCCGCGCCTGGCAGCAGCAGTCGCCGCTCGGGCGCATGCTCGATCCCATCGCCGACAAGCTGCTGGTGTCGGCCTGCCTGCTGATGCTCGCCTCCAACGGCGTCATCGCCGGCCTGTCGCTCTGGGCCGCGGTGGTGATCCTGTGCCGCGAGGTGCTGGTGTCTGGTCTTCGGGAGTTTCTGGCGGAGCTGCGGGTCAGCGTGCCGGTGACCAAGCTCGCCAAGTACAAGACCACCGCGCAGCTTGTGGCGGTGGGCTTCCTGCTGGCGGGGCCGGCGGGCGACGAGCTCGTGCCGGGCGTCACCACGGTCGGGCTCGGCCTGCTGTGGTTCTCCGCCCTCCTTACGCTTTACACCGGCTATGACTACTTCAGGGCGGGCCTGCGCCACGTGCTGGAGGATCCGGAGCCGTGAAACTGCTGTATTTCGCCTGGGTGCGCGAGCGCGTCGGCCGTCCCGAGGAGGAGGCGACGCCTCCCGACGGCGTGGCGACGGTCGCCGATCTGGTGGAGTGGCTGCGCGCGCGGGGGCCGGAATACGCCTACGCCTTCGCCCCCGGCGCCGCGATCCGCGCCGCGGTGGACAAGCGCCACGCCAAGCCCGACGCCCCGATCGCGGGCGCCCGCGAGGTGGCGTTCTTCCCGCCCATGACGGGCGGCTGAGGCGGTGGCCGTCCGGCTGCAGCGCGAGCCGTTCGACGCCGGGCTCGAG
>NZ_JBHTMX010000102.1:0-10353 GCF_042679725.1 Methylopila musalis | reverse complement strand
AGCCGGACGGCGGCGGCGCCGAGCGCGGGCGCGTTGTCCTCCGCCAGCCTGCGCGCGCTCGCCCGCAGCCGCTCGATCTCGCTCGCGACGATCGCGCCGCCGGACTGCGGCAGCTTGCGCGTCACCAGATCGATCGCCTGGATGCCGTTCGTGCCCTCGTAGATCGGGGTGATGCGGGCGTCGCGCAGAAGCTGCGCCGCGCCGGTCTCCTCGATGAAGCCCATGCCGCCATGGACCTGCACGCCGAGCGAAGCCACCTCGCAGCCGGTGTCGGTGGAGAACGCCTTGGCGATCGGGATCAGCAGGCTCGCGCGCTCCGTCGCGGCGCGGGCCTCGTCGGCGTCCGCCGTCGCCCGCGCGCGGTCGATCTCCACCGCCGCGCGGTAGCAGATGGCGCGGGCGGCCGCGGTCTGGGCGCGCATGGTGAGCAGCATGCGCCGCACGTCGGGATGGGCGGCGATCGGCGCCGCGCCCTCATATCCCGGCGCCCGGCCCTGCCGGCGTTCGGCCGCGAAGGCCAGCGCCTGCTGGGTCGCGCGCTCCGCCACCGCCACGCCTTCCAGCCCGACGCCGAGGCGGGCGTTGTTCATCATCGTGAACATGCAGGCGAGGCCGCGATGCTCCTCGCCCACCAGATAGGCCACCGCGCCGCCCGCGTCGCCGAAGGCCATGGTGCAGGTGGGGCTGGCGTGGATTCCGAGCTTCTCCTCCACGCCGACGCAGGCCACGTCGTTGCGCGCGCCAGGCCTGCCTTCCGCGTCCGGAATAAACTTCGGCGCCAGAAACAGCGAGATGCCGCGGGTGCCCTCCGGCGCGTCCGGCAGCCGGGCCAGCACCAGATGCACGATGTTGTCCGACGCGTCGTGCTCGCCATAGGTGATGAAGATCTTCTGGCCGAACAGCCGGTAGGTCCCGTCCCCCGCCCGCTCGGCGCGGGCCCGCAGCAGCGCGAGGTCCGAGCCCGCCTGCGGCTCGGTCAGGTTCATGGTGCCGGTCCACTCGCCGGACACGAGCTTCGGCAGGTAGAGCGCCTTGAGCTCGTCCGACCCGTGGGACTGCAGCGCCTCGATCGCGCCCTGCGTCAGCATGGGGCAGAGCCCGAAGGCGATGGAGGCCGACGCCCAGAGCTCCGTGGTCGCCGCCCACAGCGCCGCCGGAAGCCCCTGCCCGCCCCAGGCCTCATCCGCCAGCACGCCGTTCCAGCCGGCGGCGGCCCAGTCGCGATAGGCCTCTTTGAAGCCGGGCGGCGTGGTCACCGCCCCGTCGGCGAAGCGGGCGCCGTGCCGGTCGCCGGACCTCAGCAGCGGCGCGATTACGTCCTCCGCGAAGCCGCCGGCTTCGGCGAGAATGGCGGCGAAGGTCTCCCGATCCAGCGCGTCGTAGAGCCCCTGCTCCCGCGCCGCGGCGAGGCCCGCCGCATGGTCGAGCGTGAACAGGATGTCGTCGACGGGCGCGCGATAGGTCATGGGCGAGGCGTCCTCCAGTGGGCGTCACGGCCGTTGTGGCCCGGATCGCGACGCGGCGCCCTTCGCACAAAGATGAACAGCCCGGACGTCCCAAACGGACGCCGCAGGCTTGGCGCGGGGGCGCGGCGATCGTATGCGTTGAGAGAACGATACGTCGAGCCGTCAAAGGGGGGCGGCCAAGGGGGAGCGGCGTCCGCGCCGCGCGTGATCCATGTCCGTGACCGAAACCGCGCCGTCGCCGGCCGCCAAGCCGCGCTCCTACGCCAACATCACGACGGGCGATCCCGCGCCGTGGTTCGCCCAGCGCGCCACCGGCAACCCGCGCTACGTGTTCGACACCGCCGCCGGCCGCTATCTGGTGCTGTGCTTCTACGGAACGTCGGCGGCGCCGGGCGCGCAGGCCGCGCTCGCGCGGGTGGAGGCGCGGCGCGCGCTGTTCGACGACGAGCGCGCCTGCTTCTTCGGCGTCAGCGTCGACCCCGCCGACGAGACGGAAGCGCGCGTGACGATGCTGCTTCCGGGCCTGAGGCACATCTTCGACGTGGACGGTTCGGTGAGCCGCGCCTATGGCGCGCTTCCGGCGGACGCGGCGCCCGGCGAGCCCGCGCCCATGCGCCGGTTCTGGATGGTGCTGGACCCCACCTTGCGCGTCCTCAAGACGTTCCCCTTCAGCCCCGGCGGCGAGGAGGCGGACGCCGTGCTCGACTATGTGGCGTCGCTTCCGCCGCCGCGCGCCTATGCGGGCTTCGAGCTGCAGGCGCCGATCCTGCTGCTGCCCAACGTGTTCGAGCCCGACCTGTGCGCGCGCCTGATCGAGACCTACGAGCGCGAGGGCGGCGAGGAATCCGGCTTCATGCGGCAGGTGGACGGCAAGACCGTGCTGGTGAAGGACCACAACCACAAGCGCCGCAAGGACTGCGACATCACCGATCCGGAGCTGGTGCGGCTGATCCAGTCGCGCATCCGCCGCCGGGTGGCGAGCGAGATCGACAAGGTCCACCAGTTCAAGGTCACGCGGATGGAGCGCTACATCGTCGGCTGCTACGCCGCCGAGGACAACGCCCACTTCCGCGCCCACCGCGACAACACCACCGCCGGCACCGCGCACCGGCGTTTCGCGGTCTCGATCAACCTCAACGACGATTTCGACGGCGGCGAGGTGAGCTTCCCCGAATACGGGCCGCGCTCGTTCAAGGCCCCGCCCGGCGGCGCGGTGGTGTTCTCCTGCTCGCTGCTGCACGCGGTGTCCCGCGTCGCCCGCGGTAGGCGCTACGCATTCCTGCCGTTCCTCTACGACGACGAAGCCGCGCGCCTGCGCGAGCGCAACGCCCAGTATCTCGACCCCGCGCTGCAAGGCTACGGCGCCGGGGAGAAGCCCGCGGGGAGCTGAGAGGGCTCGCTCGAACGCGACATCGGCCGCGCCTCACTTTCCTTGTCCCGGCCTTGGAGCCGGGACCCAGAGACCCGAAGCATATCAAGCCGAGCGCGACGGCCCGGCCGCCCTATTCTGAAGTCTCAGCGGTTCTGGGTCCCGGCTCAAGGCCGGGACAAGGGAAAGCGGCAGTTCGGCTTCAAATACATAAGAGCAGGCCTGCCTTCATGGGAACGGGCGGTCGTCGCGCACCCTATCTTGTCCCGGCCTTGAGCCGGGACCCAGACACTCGAAGCGTCTCAAAGCAAAGCGCGACGACCGGGCCGCCCTATTCTGACGTGTCGGCGGTTCTGGGTCCCGGCTCAAGGCCGGGACAAGGGAAGGGTCAGCCGCCCGCGGTTCCTGCCCGCGGGGGCTGGAACGGTTTCATGCCCTCCCGCGCCAATTCGTCGGCGCGTTCGTTTTCCGGGTGGCCGGCGTGGCCCTTCACCCAGCGCCAGTCGATGGCGTGCACCTTGAGCAGCGCGTCGAGGCGCTCCCACAGGTCCTGATTCTTGACCGGCTTCTTGTCGGCGGTGCGCCAGCCGTTGCGCTTCCAGCCGTGGATCCACCTGGTCACGCCGTCGCGCAAGTATTGGCTGTCGGTGTGGAGCACCACCTGGCAGGGGCGCGTCAGCGCCTCAAGCGCGGCGATCGCGGCGGTCAGCTCCATGCGGTTGTTGGTGGTCGGGGCCTCGCCGCCCTTCAGCTCCTTCTCGACCGCGCCCTTGCGCAGGATCGCGCCCCAGCCGCCGGGGCCGGGATTTCCCGAGCAGGCGCCGTCGGTGAAGATTTCCACCACGTTCGGGTCCGTCACGGCGGGCGCTTCGGGCGCCGCGGCTTCGGGCAGCGACCGTTTCACCCGCGGGCCCTTGGACACCGGGCTCACGCGGGCCGCCAGCCGTAATCGGCGACGCCGGTCGCTCGCTGATGAAAACGCAGCTTCGCCAGATATTCCAGCGGATCGAGCTTCTGCACCAGGGCGCCGGGCGGCGTGTCCAGCCAGTCCACCAGCCGGGTGAGCAGGAAGCGGATGGCGGCGCCGCGGGCGAGCGTCGAGAACGCCGCGATCTCCGCCTCCGACAGCGGCCGCGCGGCGTGGTAGGCGGCGAGCAGGGCCGCGCCCTTCGCCGGATCGTAGACGCCGTCCGGATCGAAACACCACGCGTTGAGGCAGATGGCGAGATCGTAGGCGTAGGCGTCGTTGCAGGCGAAGTAGAAGTCGATCAGCCCCGACAGCCGATCGCCCAGGAAGAACACGTTGTTCGGAAACAGATCGGCGTGGATGACGCCGGACGGCAGATCGAGCGCGGCGAAAGCCGGCGTCAGATGGTCGAGTTCGTCCGCGATCAGCGCGTCGAGACCGGGCGTCACCGCGTCGCTGCGGCCGCGGGCGGTGGCGGCGAGCGCCAGCCAGCCGTCGACCGAGAGCGCGTTCGGCCGCAACAGAGGAAAGCCCCGGCCCGCCTCGTGCAGCGCGGCGAGCGCGTGGCCGAGTTCGGCGCAGTGCTCCGCGGTCGGCCGCCGCACCCACACGCCGTCGAGGAAGGTGACCATGGCGGCGGGCCGGCCGCACAGCTCCGTCAGCACGCCGCCGTCGCGCGCCTTCACCGGCTGCGGGCAGATGAGCCCCCGCGCCGACAGATGCTCCAGCAGGCCGAGGAAGAACGGCAGGTCGTCCCGCTCCACCCGCTTCTCGTAGAGCGTCAGGATGAAGCGGCCCTTCGTCGTGACCAGCAGGTAGTTCGAGTTCTCCACGCCCTCCGCGATACCCTTGAACGACACCGCCTCGCCCACGTCATAGGCGGCGAGAAACGCGGCGAGGTCTTCGTCGGGCACTTCGGTGTAGACGGCCATGGGGCACTCGGATCGACAGGCGGAAGCCGCTCTCCTACGGCCTCGGCCGCGCCGCCGCAACGTATCGCGTCGTCACGGCGGGGCGCAGTCCGGGCGGTCACGGTGGCGCCGTTTCTCGAAAAGCCCTTACGCCGCAGGCGGGCGCAGCTCGCGGGGAAGCGGGAAGAACACGCTCTCGTCCGCCGTGGTCACGGTCTCGACCCGCACGTCGTAGCGGGCGGCGAAGGCGTCGACGATCTCCTCCACCAGCACTTCCGGAGCGGAGGCGCCGGCGGTGACGCCGAGCGTCGAGAGGCCGGAGAACTCCGACCAGTCGATGTCGGTGGCGCGCTGCACCAGCCGCGACACCGGGCAGCCCGCCCGCTCCGCCACTTCCCGCAGCCGCTGGGAGTTGGACGAGTTCGGCGCGCCGACCACCACCAGCGCGTCGCACTCGGGCGCGACCCGCTTCACGGCCTCCTGCCGGTTGGTGGTGGCGTAGCAGATGTCTTCCTTGTGCGGCCCGTGGATGGCGGGGAAGCGGGTTTTGAGCGCCGCCACCACGCCCGCGGTGTCGTCCACCGACAGCGTGGTCTGGGTGACGTAGGCGAGCTCCGCGCCGTCCGGCGGGGCGAGGCCCGGCACGTCGGCCTCCGTCTCCACCAGCAGCACGGCGCCGTCGGGAAGCTGGCCCATGGTGCCCACGACCTCGGGGTGGCCGGCATGGCCGATGAGCAGCACCATGCGGCCGCGCTTGTGGTGGATCTCCGCCTCGCGATGCACCTTGGTGACCAGCGGACAGGTGGCGTCGATGGCGAACAGGTTGCGCAGGCGCGCGGCCGCCGGCACGGATTTCGCCACGCCATGGGCGGAGAACACCACCGGCGCGTCGCCGTCCGGCACCTCGTCCAGCTCGTCCACGAACACGGCGCCCTTGCGCTTCAGCTCGTCCACCACGAAGCGGTTGTGCACGATCTCGTGGCGCACATAGACCGGCGGGCCGAACCGCTGCAGCGCCGCCTCCACCACGTCGATGGCGCGCACCACGCCGGCGCAGAAGCCGCGCGGCGCGCACAACAGGATGCGAAGGGGGGGCTTGGCCTCGCTCATGGCGCGGGACATCCTCGGAACGACAGGCGGATCCCGCGCCGCGGCGCCGACATCCGCCCAGGAGATGGGCCCCGGCCGCGCGGGGTGTCAAGGCGCGGTCGCGCTTTCGTCCGAAGATGCGCCTTGCTATAAAACGCCGGCGCGGCCGCAGGGCGCGCATGTGGCGTTCAGTTCGGGGATGAGCCTATGCGATATGGCGGCGCGCGGCGAACGGCCTTGGGCGCGCTCATTCTGGCGGCGCTCGCCGGATGCAGCAGCATCGGCGGCGATCAGGCGGAGACCGCGGCGCAACCCGCGGCGGCGACGGCCGCAGCCGCGCCCACGGGGCGCGAGCCGGGCTTCGAGAGCCTGATCAAGCGCAACTGTCCGCCGGTCGAGATTCTCCAGGGCGCGGAATCCTACCGCGTCTATGGCACGCCGAACTCCAACGACCCGTTCGACATCCGCTATCAGGCGAACATCGCCGACACCGCGCGCGAATGCTCGCTGCTCGGCGTCGAGGCCGCCATCCGCGTCGGCGTCACCGGCCGGCTGATCGTGGGGCCAAAGGGCGCGCCGGGCTCGGTGCGTCTGCCGCTGCGCATCGCCGTGCTCGACGAGAAGGGCGCGCCGGTCTATTCGCGCATCCATCCTATCGCCGTGGCGGTGCCTGCGGGCCAGCAGCACGCCGACTTCCCGCACATCGAGGACGGCATCGTGGTGCCGATTCCGGCCAACCGCTTCCTCGGCTGGAAGATCGTGATCGGCTACGATCCGAAGGGCGCGCTCTGAGCGCCGGAACGGGCGACGGAGCCTCCGTCGCCGCCCGGCGCAAGACCGGCCGCGGCCTGAAACGGCGCCGCGGCGCCCTGTGGGGGCTGCAGAATCGGCTGGAGGCCGTGGGCGTCCGCATCGTCGCCGGAAGCTGCCGCCTGCTCGGGGTGGACGCGGCCTCCGCCGTCTACGGCTGGCTCTGGCGCACGGTGGCGCCCTTCAACCGGCGCCACGCCCGCGCGCTCGCCAATCTCGCCCTCGCCTTCCCCGAGAAAACCGCAGCCGAGCGCGAGGCCATCGCCCGCGCGGCCTGGGACAATCTCGGCCGGGTGATGGCGGAGGGCTTCCTTCTGGACCGGCTGGCGGCGGACGCCTCCCGCTTCGAGGACCACGCCACGGCGGCCTTCGCGGCGCGCAAGGCCGAAGGGCGCGGGCTGGTGGTGGTCTCCGCCCATTTCGGCAACTGGGAGCTCGGCGCCTCGGGCGTCGGCCAGGCCGGCTTCCGCACGGCGGGCGTCTACAAGGCGCTGCACAACCCGATCGTGGACGAGATGGTGCGCGCGCTGCGGGTCGCCTTCTATCCCGGCGGCCTGCTGCCGCGCGGCCCCGAGGCGCCCCGTCGGCTGATCGCCCATGTGCGGGGCGGCGGCGCCATGGTGATTCTGGGGGACCTTCGAGATGGCGGCGGCGTGGAGACGCCGTTCTTCGGCCACCCTGCCCGCTCCACACCGTTTCCGGCGCTGGTGGCGCGGGTTCTGAACGCGCCGCTGATGGCCGGACGGGTTACGCGGCTCAAGGGCGCGCGGTTCCGTTTCGACTGCGAAACCATCGACGTGCCCCGCACCGCCGACCGCGACGCTGACGTGAAAGCCGCGACCGAGGCCATGGCGGCGGTGTTCGAGCGCTGGATCCGCGAGACGCCCGACCAGTGGATGTGGGGCATGCGCCGCTGGCGCTGACCGCGGCTGCGAAGGCTTCCGACGAAAGCCGCGTTGCGCCGCAGCGAAGCCGGGACGAAGGTGCCGCCGTTCTCCGCTATCGCCTGTCGTTTCCAAGGAAAGGTTCGCCGATGATCGTCCCGAGCGCGTTCTATCGTCCTCTCGCGCTCGGCGCGCCCGCGCCGCTCCGCGAACAGCCGGTGAAGGTGGAGCGCATGATCCACTTCGTGCCGCCGCATGTGGAGAAGATCCGCGCCCGCGTGGGCGATCTCGCCAAGCAGGTGGACGTGGTGCTCGGCAACCTCGAGGACGCGGTGCCCGCCGACGCCAAGGAAGCGGCCCGCTCCGGCTTCATCGAGATGGCGAAGGCCAACGACTTCGGCCAGACCGGCCTCTGGATCCGCATGAACGCCCTCGACAGCCCGTGGGCGCTCGACGACGTGATCGAGATCGTGGGCGCGGTCGGCGACAAGCTGGACGTCATCATGCTGCCGAAGGTCGAGGGCGCGTGGGACATCCATTACCTCGACCGTCTGCTGGCGCAGCTCGAGGCGCGCCACAAGCTGACGCGGCCGATCCAGATCCACGCCATTCTCGAGACCGCGCAAGGCGTGATGAACGTGGAGGAGATCGCCCGCTCCTCGCCCCGCATGCACGGCATGAGCCTCGGGCCGGCCGACCTCGCCGCCTCCCGCCGCATGAAGACCACCCGCGTCGGCGGCGGCCATCCGGGCTACGGCGTACTGACCGACAAGGACGGCGACGCGGCCCGCGCCTTCTACCAGCAGGACCTGTGGCACTACACGATCGCCAAGATGGTGGACGCCTGCGCCGCGAACGACATCAAGCCGTTCTACGGCCCGTTCGGTGACTTCTCCGATCTGGAGGCCTGCGAGGCCCAGTTCCGCAACTCGTTCCTGCTGGGCTGCGTCGGCGCCTGGACGCTGCATCCGACCCAGGTGGAGATCGCCAAGCGCGTGTTCTCGCCGGACGTGGAGGAGGTGAAGTTCGCCAAGCGCATCGTGGACGCCATGCCGGACGGCACCGGCGCGGTGATGCTCGACGGCAAGATGCAGGACGACGCCACCTGGAAGCAGGCCAAGGTGATCGTGGATCTGGCGAAGCAGATCGCCGAGCGCGAGCCGTCGCTCGCGGCCGCCTACGGGCTCTGACGCGCGAACCCGCGAGGCGGCGCCCGACCCGCTCCGCCCGTTCTGTGCCACGGCGCGGGACGGGTCGCTCGCCTCGCCGGCGTCACAAAGCCGTCGCATCGGATTGACTTGCGCGGCGGGCTTTGGCTTGTTCGCGCGCCCGAAGACTTTCAGGCGACGGTCGAAGCGCAGATGTCGCGAGCCCAGCTCCGCAACGCAAAGTTCCGCATCGGAGACGTGGTCCGTCACCGCGTCTATCCGTTCCGCGGCGTGATCTACGACGTCGATCCCACCTTCTCGAACACCGAGGAGTGGTGGCGTTCGATCCCCGAGGACGTGCGCCCGGAGCGGGATCAGCCGTTTTACCACTTGCTGGCCGAGAACGCGGAGACCGAATACGTCGCCTATGTCTCGGAGCAGAACCTGCTTCCGGACGACAGCGGCGAGCCGCTGCGCCACCCGCAGGTGGAGGCCATGTTCGAGCGCACCGAGGACGGCGCCTACAAGGTCCGCAACGACGTGCGGCACTGACCCGGCCGGGGCTTTTGCGAGCCCGGACATGAAAAAAGCGCCGGACGCTCACGCGTCGGCGCTTTTTTCATGTCCGAAAGCCCGGCGCGGAGAACAGGTCCCGCGCCGGGCTTTACGTCCTTACTGGGCGGGAGCCGGAGAGGCCGGGGCCTGCGCGCCGCCCTGCATCTGCAGCTTGTCGCGCATCTCCTGAGCCTTCTTGTTCAGCTCCTCGTTGGCCTTCTCGCGCTCGGCCTCGACCACCTTCGGGTCCAGCGCCGCGCCGTCATAGGCCTTGGTGAAGCCGGCGAGGCTGACGGGGAAGTTCACCGTCTTGGCCTGCTGGTTCATGGCCTGCAGCACGAGGTTGGTGCCCTTCTTCAGGTTGTTGAAGAAGGCGTCGTTGACCTCGATCTCGGCGTAGCAGGCGTTCGGGAAGCAGATCGAATACTTGCCGGTGGCCGGCGCGTTCTGGTCCACCGCCACGCGCACGCCCGGCTGGATCAGCAGGCCGGGGGGAACGGCGGCCAGGAAGAAGCGCTTCGGCTCGCCGGTGATCTGGCGGATGGCGATGGAGGCCACGGTCTGGCCGGTGTCGGCCTTCACGTCGCGGGAGGTGAGGCACACCTCCTTCTTGGCCTGCGGGTCGGTGTTGCAGATCTTGACCCAGTTCGGCTGCGGAGCCCCGGAGGGCGCGGCGGTCATCGGGCCGGGACCTGCGGCGGCGGGCTTCTCCGCGGCGGCCGGCGCCTTCTTCTCCTGCGCGACCGCCGGCAGCGCGGCGCCGATCGAAAGGACGGCGGCGAGGATGGCGAGGCGCGAGTGGCTACCCATAATCATGCGGCATTTCCTTCCTGTCGTGTGGGACGACCGGCTTCGCAACGGCCGCCGCGCTGATCGCGGAACACGTCGCGCGCAAGCGCGGAGCCGAGCGTCTCGTTACTCGGCGCGACCGCTGTCTGTCGAGCAAATACGGCGAGAGAGTGACGGCTTTGGCGCATGTGGGTCAAAGGGCTGAGCGGGGGCGGCCTGTGCTATTCTCCGGGCGACGCGGACGAATCATAACCCGGAGCCGAATGAGCCAGCCCAGACGCAGCCGGTCCGGCGCCGCCCATGGCGCAGCGCTCCCGCGCCGTGCGTTCGGGGCGGCGCTCGCCGTGGCGCTGCTCGGCTGCGAC
>NZ_JBHTMX010000101.1:0-10533 GCF_042679725.1 Methylopila musalis | reverse complement strand
CCGCGGCCCGCGCGGCTCGTCCGTCGAGGGCGCGGGGCGCCCGGCGCCCGGCGAAGCGCGTCAGGTCCGCCAGCGCCTCGTCCGCCCAGCCAAGGCTCGCGGGATCGTCGAACAGCGCCCGAAACGTCTCCGTCTCGCCCGCGTGGCCGATCAGCGCGCCGTCCGCCTCCTCCGTGTCGCGCAGCAGGGCCTGAAGCGCGGGCGCGCCTTCGGCCTGCGGCTCCAGATAGAGGACGCCGAGCGGATCGCCGTCGAGCCGCAGCTCGTGGCGCACCCCGGCCGGGATCAGCGCCGTGCGGCAGGTGCGCCACGGCCCGTCCGCCACCTTCAGCGCGAAGCGTCCGTAAGGGCCGGCCAGAAACACAGGCGCCCCGTGCTCGTGCTCCGCGTTGCGGTCCAGCGCGCCGATGAACAGTGTGCGCGGCCCGTCGAGCCGCCACAGCGGCGCGGGGTCGGACGTGACGGCAGCGGAAACGTTCAAGCGCGCGACCTCGGGAAGCGTCCAGCATGGGTCATGGGCGGACGGGCCGAAGCTTAGCCGCGACCGGGACCGCGCGGCAGCGGGCGGTCCCGTCTTTCGCCCTTCGTCTTTTGGCTGAAACGGAGGCGCTTCCATGCCGCATGCTGTGTCCCTCACCCGCAGGCTCCTGCTCGCCTCCGCGGGCGCCGCGCTCGCCGCGCCCGCGCTCCTGAAGGGGCTCACGGCGCCCGCGCGCGCCGAGGCGCCGTCGAGCGCCGCGCCGCTGTTCCATCGTCTGCGGCTCGGCGGCTTCGAGGTCACGGTGTTTTCGGACGCCGCCCCCACCATCGACGGCCCGTGGCCGATCGTGGGCGAGGACCGGCCGAAGGCGGAGGTGGAGGCGCTGATGCAGGCGCGCAACCTGCCGCCGAACCGCTTCAGTCCTGGGTTTTGCCCGGTGCTGATCGACACCGGCCGCGAGCGCGTGCTGATCGACGCTGGCAACGGCGCGGACGGCTTCGTGCCGAAGCCCGCCGGCGGGCGGCTGATCGAGGCGCTCAAGGCCGCGGGCGTCGCGCCCGAGCGGATCGACGTGGTCGCCATCACCCATTGCCATGTGGATCACATCGGCGGGCTGCTGGCGGACGGCGGCGGCGCGGCGTTCCCGAACGCCCGCTACGTGGTCGGCGCGGCCGAGCACGCCTTCTGGTCCGACGACGCGCGCCTCGGCGCGGAGAAGGGCACGAACGAGCTGAACTCCGCGGTTCTGTTCCGCCGCGTGGCGCCGGTCATCAAGGAGCGCCTCACACTGATCCAGCCCGGCGACGACGTGGCCTCGGGCGTCGCGTCGGTGGCGACCTTCGGCCACACGCCGGGCCATCTCGCCTATCATGTGGAGAGCGAGGGCCGCCGGCTGCTGGTCTGGGGCGACTGCGCCCATCACGAGGTCGCCTCGCTCGCCCATCCGGAGTGGAGCGCGCTGTTCGATCAGGACAAGGCGCAGGGCGCCGCGACCCGCGCCCGCGTCTACGACATGGCCGCGACCGAGAAGCTGCCGATCGTCGGCTACCACATGACGTTCCCGTCCTTCGGCGTCGTGGAGCGGGACGGCGCGGCCTATCGCTGGCGCCCCGAGCCTGCGACCTCGGTCCAGTGAGGCGGGAAGCCACGTTGACGGCCGCGTGATCGGGGCCTCTCTGTCAGGGGCATGAGATACGTTCTGATCGCTCTCCTCAGCCTCAACGCCGGCTATGTGGACGCCACCGGCTTCCTGGCGCTGCACGGCCTGTTCCCGACCCATGTGACGGGCAACTTCGTCACGCTCGGCGCGGCGCTGGCGCTCGGCTCGTCGGGCATCCTCGCCAAGGTGCTGGCGCTGCCGCTGTTCTGCGCGGTGGTGCTGGCGTCGCGGCTGGTGGGGGGCGGTCTGGACCGGCTCGGCTGGCCGGGCCTGCGCATCATGTTCGCGCTCGAGGCGGTGCTGCTGAGCGTCGCCGCGGGGCTCGCTCTGAAGCTCGGGCCGTTTCCCAACGGCGACGCGCCGACCGCGCTCGCCGTTGGCGGGGCGCTGGTCTCGGCCATGGCGATCCAGAACGCGGTGCACCGGGTGCGCCTCGCCCATCTGCCGCCCTCGACCATCATGACCGGCACCACCACGCAGGTCATGGTCGATCTCGCCGACCTGATCCGCCCCTCGACGCCGGAGGCGCGCGCCGCGGCGCGGCGGCGGCTGGGGCCCATGTCGGCGGCGCTGGCCTTCTTCGCGCTCGGCTGCGGGGCGGCGGCCTTCGCCCATGTGGTCGACGAGCAGCTCGGCTTCCTGGTCCCGCCGGCGCTCGCCTTCGCGACCCTGATCGCCGGCTGGCGCCACGCCGCCCCGTAAGGTTCAGATGCTCGCCACCGTCTTCAGGCGGGCGCGCGGGTGGATCTCGTTCTGCGACATCACCGGCGTCTGGTTGCGGAAGCGCTCGACGATGGAGCGCACGAAGGGGCGCGAGGCGGCGGAGGTGAGCAGCACCGGCGTCTCGCCCTGGCGGGCCGCCTCCTCGAACCGGTCGCGCACCAGCCCGATGAACTCGTGCAGCTTGGACGGCGCCATGGCGAGCGAGCGGTCGTCGCCCGAGCCCACGATCGATTCCGAGAAGGTCTGCTCCCACTGGGGCGACAGGGTGACGAGCGGCACGTAGCCGCCCATGGCCTGATGCTGGGCGCAGAGCTGGCGGGAGAGGCGGGCGCGCACGTGCTCCACGATCTGCGCCGGCGAGCGGGTGAAGGAGGTCGCCTCCGCGATCCCTTCGAGGATGGTGCCGAGGTCGCGGATCGACACCCGCTCCGCCAGCAGCAGCTGCAGCACCCGCTGGATGCCGGTGGTGGAGATCTGGCCCGGAACGATGTCCTCCACCAGCTTCTGCTGCTCCTTGGGCAGCTCCTTCAGCAGCTTGGAGACCTCGGCGTAGGACAGCAGGTCCGGCATGTTGGCCTTGACGATCTCGTTGAGATGCGTCGAGAGCACGGTGGTCGCGTCCACCACGGTGTAGCCGAGGATGTTGGCCTCCTCGCGCAGCGAGGCGTCGACCCAGGTGGCGGGCAGGCCGAAGGTGGGCTCGGTGGTGTGGACGCCGGGCAGCGCCACCTGCGCGCCGCTCGGGTCCATGGTCATGAACTGGCTCGGATAGACCGTGCCGCCGCCGGCCTCCACCTCCTTCACCTTCACCACATAGGCGTTGGGGGCGAGCTGCAGGTTGTCGAGCAGGCGCACCTGCGGCATCACGAAGCCTGCCTCCGCCGCGATGGAGCGGCGCAGCGCCTTGATCTGCTCGGTCAGCTTGTCGGGGCCGGCGCTGGCGTCCACCAGCGGCAGCAGCGCGTAGCCGAGCTCGATCTTGACGTCGTCCATCTTGAGCGCGGCCGAAGGCTGCTCCTCCGCCGCGGCCTGATCCGCGCCGGCGGACCCGGTCGCCGCGCTCTGGCCGAGCAGCGCCGCCACCCGTTCGGCGTCCGCCGCCGCATGGGCCTTGGAGGCGCGGTAGGCGAGCCAGCCCGTGCCGGCCGCAAGCCCCATGAAGGGGATGAAGGGAATGCCCGGCAGCATCGCCATCACGCCCATGACGGCGGCGGCGAGGCCGAGCGCCTTCGGGTAGCCTGAGAGCTGGCGCACCAGCGCCCGGTCGGCGGAGCCGGACACGCCCGCCTTCGACACCAGCAGGCCGGCGGCGGTGGAGACGATCAGAGCCGGGATCTGGCTGACGAGGCCGTCGCCGATGGACAGCAGCGTGTAGGAATGGGCGGCCTCCGCGAAGCCGAGACCGTTCTGGGCGATGCCCACGATCATCCCGCCGACGATGGTGATGAACAGGATCAGCAGGCCGGCGATGGCGTCGCCGCGCACGAATTTCGAAGCGCCGTCCATGGCGCCGAAGAAGGTGCTCTCGTCCTCGAGCTCCTTGCGCCGGGTCTTGGCGGTGGCCTCGTCGATCAGGCCGGCGGAGAGATCGGCGTCGATCGCCATCTGCTTGCCGGGCATGGCGTCGAGGGTGAAGCGGGCCGCCACCTCCGCGATGCGGCCCGAGCCCTTGGTGATGACGACGAAGTTCACGATGATCAGGATCGCGAACACGATCACGCCGATCACGAAATTGCCGCCCATGACGAACGAGCCGAAGGCCTCGATCACATGGCCGGCGGCGTCGGTTCCCTCATGGCCGTGGCCGAGGATCAGGCGCGTGGAGGCGAGGTTGAGCGCGAGCCGCAGCATGGTCGCGACCAGCAGCACGGTCGGGAAGGCCGAGAACTCCAGCGGCTTCTCGATGAACAGCGCCGTCATCAGGATCAGGACGGACAGCGTGATCGAGATCGCCAGCAGCAGGTCGAGCAGCAGCGGCGGCAGCGGCACGATGAGCACGCACAGGATGACGAGCACCCCGAGCGCGAGGCCGAGATCGCCCTTGCGCAGCACGTCCAGCGCCTTGGCGAAGCCGGCCGGCGGGGCGAAGCCCCCGGCCGGGCCGCGCCCGGCGGCGGGCGCCGGCGCCTGACCCGTAACCGTGACGTCCGACATCTCCCGCCCTTTCGCAAACTGCGACGCTGGGCAGAAATTGCCGCCCGCATGGTTTCCGAAAGGTTAACGGCGTTACGAAAGATAGCGTGAACAGCTTCGGGAAGCCCGAGCTTAACGCCCGTAAACTACAACGGACGGCGTGGGTACCGGGGGGATGTTCCATGCAGTCCATGACGCAAGCGGCCGCGCCGGGCGGCGGAGGCGACGACGCGCAGTCGCGCCTCGCCTTTCTCCAGATCGACGCCGCGACCCGCTCCGACCTGCGGGAGGCCTGGGCGGTGGCCAAGCCCGCGCTCGGCGACGTCCTCGACGGCTTCTACGCCCATCTCCTGACCCAGCCGCAGCTGGCGGGCCGGGTGAAGGGCAACGAGCCGCGACTGAAATCGGCGCAAGGGGTGCATTGGGAGCGGCTGTTCTCCGGCGCGTTCGACGACGCCTATTTCGAGAGCGTGCGCCGCATCGGCATGGCCCATGTGAAGATCGGGCTCGAGCCGCGCTGGTACATCGGCGGCTACGCCTTCGTGCAGGACCGTTTGCTGGAGCTGTTCGGCCGGGAGAAGCGGTTCTCGGGGCCGGCCGCCATGCGCCTCGCCCGCGCGGCCTCCAAGGCCGTCATGCTCGACATGGAGCTCGCGATCTCGGTCTATCAGGACAAGATCATGGGCGACCTTGAAGCCAAGAACACGGCGATCGAGACCGCCATCAACGCCTTCGACCATCAGGTGGCGCAGGCGCTCGGCGGCGTCGCCGCCGCCTCCGACAGGCTGACGGGCACCGCCTCCACGCTGGAGGCGGCGGCGCTCGCCACCAACGACCGGTCGTCCGTGGTGGCGAGCGCGGCGAGCGACACCGCGGCGATCGTGCGCGGCTCCGCCGCCGCCACCGAGGAGCTCGCGGCCTCCATCCGCCAGATCGGCGAGCAGTCCCGCCGCTCCATGGAGAAGGCCGAACAGGCCGCGCAGGAGGCGACCCGGACCAACGGCGCCATGACGCAGCTCGCCGACACCGCGAACCGCATCGGCTCCGTGGTCGGGCTGATCTCGGCCATCGCCGGCCAGACCAACCTGCTGGCGCTGAACGCCACCATCGAGGCGGCGCGGGCGGGCGACGCGGGCCGCGGCTTCGCGGTGGTCGCGTCGGAGGTGAAGGAGCTGGCGCGGCAGACCGCGGAGGCGACCGACAGCATCGCGAGCCAGATCGCCGCGATCCAGGCCTCGACCCAGACCTCCGCCGGCGACATCGCCCGCGTGCTCGACAGCATCGCCGAGGTGGCGGACATCGCCGGCGGCATCTCGCTCGCGGTGGAGCAGCAGGCCGCCGCCACCCGCGAGATCGCCGAAAACGCCCAAGGGGCGGCGCGCAACACCGGCGAGGTGAACGATTCCATCGTCGTGGTGCAGGAGTCCAACAATCAGACCCACGCGGCCGCGATCGAGGTGCACACGCTCGCCGGCGACATCCGCGGGCAGGTGAAGGGCATCCAGACCACGGTGCGCGCGTTCTTCGAAAAGGTGCGCGCCGCTTAAAACCCCTACGGGGCGGCCCGATCCGGGCGGCGGATTTGAGCCGCCGCCCGATCATGCTAGGGAGCGCCGGTCTGAACGCCGGAGCGCCCATCGCCATGATCCCCCGCTATTCCCGTCCCGAGATGGCCGACATCTGGTCGCCCGAGACCCGGTTCCGCATCTGGTTCGAGATCGAGGCCCACGCCTGCGACGCGCTGGCGGAGATCGGCGTCATCCCCAAGGAGGCGGCGAAGACCATCTGGGAGAAGGGCGGCGCCGCCACCTTCGACGTGGCGCGCATCGACGAGATCGAGCGCGAGACCAAGCACGACGTCATCGCCTTCCTGACCCATCTCGCCGAGTTCGTCGGCCCGGATTCGCGCTTCGTGCACCAGGGCATGACCTCGTCGGACGTGCTCGACACTTGCCTCGCGGTGCAGCTCGCCCGGGCGAGCGACATCCTGATCGCCGACGTGGACCGCCTGCTCGCGGCGCTGAAGACGCGCGCGCTCGAGCACAAGCGCACCCCGACCATCGGCCGCAGCCACGGCATCCACGCCGAGCCGACCACCTTCGGCCTGAAGCTCGCGGGCTTCTACGTGGAGTTCGAGCGGGCGCGCGAGCGTCTGGTCGCCGCGCGCAAGGAGATCGCCACCTGCGCCATCTCCGGCGCCGTCGGCACCTTCGCCAACATCGATCCGCGCGTGGAGGCCCACGTGGCCGAGAAGCTCGGCCTCGCCGTGGAGCCGGTCTCGACCCAGGTCATCCCCCGCGACCGCCACGCCATGTTCTTCGCCACGCTCGGCGTGGTGGCCTCGTCGCTGGAGCGGCTGGCGACGGAGATCCGCCATCTGCAGCGCACCGAGGTGCTGGAGGCGGAGGAGTATTTCTCGCCGGGCCAGAAGGGCTCGTCGGCCATGCCGCACAAGCGCAACCCGGTGCTGACCGAGAACATCACCGGCCTCGCCCGCATGGTGCGCGCCTACGCGCTGCCCGCCATGGAGAACGTGGCGCTCTGGCACGAGCGCGACATCTCGCACTCCTCGGTCGAGCGCATGATCGGTCCGGACGCCACCGTGACGCTGGACTTCGCGCTGAACCGCATGGCGGGCGTCGTTGAGAACCTGCTGGTCTATCCCGAGCGGATGCAGGCCAATCTCGACCGGCTCGGCGGGCTGGTCCACTCCCAGCGGGTGCTGCTGGCGCTGACCCAGAAGGGCGCGAGCCGCGAGGACAGCTATCGGCTGGTGCAGCGCAACGCCATGCCGGTGTGGCGCGGGGAGGGCGACTTCCTCACCCTGCTCAAGGCCGACGCGGACGTGACCGGCTACCTGACCGCGGCCGAGCTCGAGGAGGCCTTCGACCTCGGCTACCACTTCAAGGCGGTGGACCAGACCTTCGCCCGGGTGTTCGGCGACGTCGGCTGACGTCTCCCGAAGCGCGCAAGGACAGGACCGCGGCCTGCGATTGACGCTCACGTCACGCCCGAGCCACGCTCGGGCGTGACGGCGGGCGCGACTGTCCGAACGGCCTCCTAGGCTGTAGACTCAGAAGCCTGCAGCCATAGCCGCATTGAGGCGAGTTGGATCCTTGCGAGGAAGTTGGCCGCGAGCTTGTCATAGCGGGTGGAACGCGGCGGTCATCGACGCCCGGCACGCCTCGCGGCGTGTCGGGCAGCGGCGGCTCAATCACTCGCCATTTCGAAGTCGGTCAGGTCATATCGGCTCATGCCGATGCTGAATCAGTTTTCAGGCGAAGATAAAAGGCCTGCCTCGGTCCTACAGATGTTCGCCTCACCTACAAAACGCCCCTCCCACAGGAAGAAGTGACCTGCCTCCGCTATTGTGCGAGCACCTTCACGGGTGAGGAAAGCGAACCCAACCCGACGCCGCTGCCCAGGCAGGATTGGCTCGCCACCGAAGACAAGCCTCGCGTCCCAACCCTGTAACGGCTCTGCCTGCGACACCGTGCACGGACAACCGTAGCCAGACACGACCGGAACCGTCTTACCGCCCGCCTCTGAAGCGTAGAACGTCACATCCGCAATAAGGTCTGGCTGATGCTGTCTCACACGCGCATCATCTCGCGGTCGAACAGTCATCGCAAGGCGGCTCGATTTATGAGTTCACGACCTACCTCGCCAGATGCGGCCGGATGATCGTCAGCATCCGGTCGGCCGTCGTGCTGGGCGGGAAGAAGCCGAGATACCGGCCTTCCGGATCCATCAGGTAGATGAAGGCCGAGTGGTCGACCGTGTAGTCGCCGCCGGGCAGGTCGACCTTCTCGTAGAACACCTTGTAGGCGTCGGCCGCCCGGCGCACGGCGTCGGCGTCGCCCCTCAGGCCGACCAGCCGGGGGTGGAAGGCGGCGACATACTCGGCCATGCGCGCGGGGCTGTCGCGGTCCGGATCGAGGGTGATGAACAGAGGCTGCACCTTGTCGGCGTCGTCGCCGAGCAGGATAAGGGCCTGCGTGATCTCGTGAAGGTCGGTCGGGCAGATGTCCGGGCAGCTGGTGAAGCCGAAATAGACCAGCAGGTGCTTGCCCCGGTAGTCCGCGTCGGTCCGCGCCCGCCCGGTCTGGTCGAACAGGGCGAAGGGGCCGCCGACGGGCTCCCGGCTCCACATCAGCACGTCCATCAGCTCCGCGGCGGAGCGGCGCGGCGTCGCCGCTTCGCTCCGTGCGGGCGCGGTCTGAAGGCAGCACAGCGCCGCCGTCAGAACCGCAGCGGCGACGGCTTCACGCACCGAAGGTGAGCCTGCTGCCGGTGGTCGGAACGATGACGTTGGCGGGCATCTGCGCCTGGGCTTCGAGCGCGAAGTTCAGCCCGCTGCAATGCATCGGGATGACCACGTCGGGTTTCAGCTTCCCGATCTCGGCGACGATCTGCGTGAGATAGTCCTTCGGCGCCGGCCCGAGATGGAAGCCGCCGACGATGGCGTGCACCTTCTCGACGCCCGACACCTCCTGCGCCTGCCGCACCGAATTGACGATGCCCACATGGCCGCAGGAGCTGATCACGACCAGCCCCTTGTCCTTGATGTTGAAGCAGGTGGCGTGCTCGTGGACGTGCTCGTCCGGAAGGATCTGTCCTGCGAGTTCGGCCGCGGAATAATGGCTCGCGTCGCAGCCGAGGCCGTCCTTGATTCCGCGCTCGACGAAGGTGTTGGGCAGGATGCGCTCGATCGACGAGCGCTTGATCTGGCCGGTGGTGAAGGCGTGGTCGGCCACCACCGTCGGCGTCTCGCAGAGCACCGTCGTGATCTGGCGGGCCGCCAGTTCGCGGCGGTCCAGCTGCCCGAAGTCGGTGAACTGGCCCTTGACGGCGGTCGGGCTGACCCGATGGCAGAAGTTGTCCTCGCCGCCGGCGTAGAGCTTCACGTCCGCTGCGAGGTCTTGCCGGTACCGGTCGAGGAAGCCCGTCAGGCCGCCGTAATGATCGTGATGCCCGTGGCTGACGATCAGCGCGTTCACCTTGGTCGGGTCGACCTTCAGGATCTCGATGTTGTTGATCAGCGCCTCAGGACTGTAGCCGAAGTCGAGAAAGATGGTGCGCGCCTCGTCGCCCCGCTGGGTCTCCGCGAACAGGGAGAGACCCCACTGGTTGTGCAGGACCCGGCGGTAGTCCTGTCCGCGGCCGTTGCCGGGAGGCTGGTGCAGCACGCCCTGAACCGTGCTCGACTTCAGGAACTGGTCATGCGCGGAGTCGATCAGGACGCGGAGGCTGAGCTTGTCGACGGTCGGAACCGTGATGGGACCTGCGTTCGCGATTTCGATGCAGGAGAACCCGGCTGCGGCGCCGGCGGCGAAGGCCGCTGACGCCTTCAGGAAGCTTCGGCGTTCGATGGTCGCAGCCATGCCTGTGTCTCCGGCGAGATGGGTCGCCGGGACACATGACATTAAATATATCGAATGACAATATTATCCTTGGGCGAGGTCTGGGAATCGCGAGCCTGATCGTCGGGCGGGCGATCTCGCGTTCTGGCTCGCTCGTGTCGGTTCGTCCCAACAAAAAAGGGCGGCCCTTGGGCCGCCCTTCGAATGTTTCACAATCGCGTTCACCGATCCCGGTCGCGTCCGCCGCCGCCACGATCGCCGCCGCGGTCTCCACCGCCGCCACGGTCGCCGCGCTCGATGCGTCCGCCGCCGCCCTCGAATCGCGGACGGTCGCCGCCGCGGTCGCGATAGGCGCCGGGGGAGCCCCAGCCCGGGCCGCCATAGCCCATGTTGCGGTCACGCTCCGGGCGCTCGGGCCGTTCCGGACGATCGGGACGGCTCGGGCGGTCGGGGCGATCCGGCCGGTCTCCGCCCCAGCCCGGACGATCGGGACGGTCGGGTCTGCCGCCACCGCTCCAGCCCGGGCGATCCGGACGGCTCGGCCGATCTCCGCCCCAACCCGGGCGGTCGGGCCGATCCGGTCGATCGCCGCCCCAACCCGGACGGTCCGGGCGACCGGGCCGGTCGCCGCCCCAGCCGGGACGTCCCGGCCGGTCGCCGATCCAGCCCGGGCG
>NZ_JBHTMX010000100.1:0-10695 GCF_042679725.1 Methylopila musalis | reverse complement strand
GCGAGACCGGCGGCGCGCTGCTGGTCGCCACCTCGCCGCGCACCGGCGCGGGCGCCGTGCGCGCGATCCGGGAGACGCTCGCCGGAACGCGGGTTCCCCATCGGCTGTCGGTGTTCGGCGAGGGCGAGAACGCCTATCGCGGCTTCCTCGCCGCGGCCGACGCCTTTCTCGTCACCGAGGACAGCGCCGCCATGGCGGCGGAGGCGGCGCAGACCGGCCGGCCGGTGGCGGTCCACCCCCTGCCCCGAAGGCCGGACCTCTGGATGCGGATCGTGCTGGGCTTTCGGGCGGCGATGCGGCTCACGCCGTGGACGCGGCGCCTGTTCGACGCGCTGGTGGCGTGGGGCGTGGTGACCTCGATCCGCGACATCGGCGCCTTCGCCGGCGTCATGGCGCGCGAAGGCCTGCTCGACGGCGGCCCCGCCGCCCGGACCCGAGGCGAACAGGAGCTCGCCGCCGCAGCCGCCGCTGTGTGGGAGCTGGCGGACGCGGCCAGCCTTGGCGAGCGCCGCCCCTAACGCTCCGACAGCGCGGCGAGCCCTTCCGCCACGCTGACCGCGCCGGCGGGCGGTCGCAGGAACGGCGCGAGACGCTCGGCGAAGGCGGGATCGGCGCGGAAGTCCACGGCGGCGTCGAAATCCACCGCGTCCAGCGGCCGTGGATCGTCCCGCACGAAGCCGCGCGCAACGAGGCTGTTGGCGTCCCGCCCCGCATAGTCGAGGCGGTCGCTGTAGAGCTGCGGCGCGCCCGCGAGCGCGATCTCGACGCCCGACCCGGAATTGCCGATCACCACCACGTCCACCTCCTCCAGAAACCGCTCCAGCGGCACCGTCGGCGCGGGATAGGCGGCGCTGCGGTAGTTGGGATGCACGCGCACATGAACGCCGGCGCAACGGGGGTGGCGCAGCAGCGCCTGCTCGGCGTCGCGGATCAGGTGGTCGTCGGTGTGGGCGTTCATCACCAGCCCGACCCGGTAGCGCTCCCGGCGCGGACGCGGATCGGCCAAAGCCTCGGCGCCCTCCCGCCACAGGCAGCGCAGGCGGGCGCGATAGGGCTCCGCCGCCTGTGCGGCCTCGAAGCAGAACAGCGTGTCGATGGCGAAGGGCGGCACCCGCCGACGCCCCGGCGCCATCACGAAATAGCCGAGCCGACGCCCGGCGTGGATGGCGGACAGCGTGGCCGCGACCCGCCGGGGCTCCATGTCGTCGTTGACCACCAGCGCGTCCACGTCGCCCTCCGCGAACAGGCGGTCGTAGACCTTGCGCCAGCGGGCGGTCTTCACCGTGACATAGGCCGCGACGGCGCGCTCGTCGGCCGGGCGCCCGGCGGACCGGCGGCGGATCGTCTCCGCGAGCGCCCGCGCCTCGGCGACGGAGGGGAACGGCGCGCGCCAGCGGCGAAGCCGCCACGGCGCGCGCTCCGCGTGCGCGTCCAGGAAGCGGCGCGCCATGCCGCTGGAATGGTCCAGCACCGCGAGGCGGCCACGGGTTTCGAGCGGCGGCGGAACCACCGCGTGGCGCGCGAGCTCCGCCCAGACGAACAGCGCGCCGAACAGATCGAACCCGCGGGCGACGCGCTCCACCCGCCCCCGCACCTTGCGCTTGGAGGGCGCCGGATCGCGGTGGCTCTCGATGATCTTGGCGAACAGGAAGGCGAAGGCCTCGTCCTCGAGCCCCGCGCCGGTCACGAGCCCCGCGCCTCGAGCCCGTCGAACAGCGCCAGATAGGTCCGCACCGCGGCCTCGGTGGTGAACAGCTCCGCGCGGGCCTTGAGCCGGTCGCGGTCGACCGGCTCGGCGAGGGTCGCGGCCATGGCGTCCGCCAGCGCCTCGGCGTCGCCGACCGGGACCAGACGGCCGAACCGGCCGCCGTCGAGGATCTCCATCGGGCCGCTCGGGCAGTCGGTGCTGACGATCGGCGTGCCGCAGCCGAGCGCCTCGATCAGCACCCCCGGCAGCCCCTCCCAGCGGGAGCTGAGCACGAACAGGTCGGCGCGGGCGATGTAGGGCACGGCGTCCGGGACCCGGCCCGGCAGATCGACCGCCTCCGCGACGCCGAGCGTCTCCGCGAACCGTTTCAGGGCGGGCCGCGCCTCCGGCGTCTTGCCCTCGCCGAGGATCACCAGCCGGGCCTCGGGCCGCGTCTCCCGCAGCCGGGCGAAGGCGTGGATCAGGGTCTCGAAATCCTTCTGGGGACCGATGCGGCCGGCGCCCAGCAGCAGCGGGCGGCCGGGAACGCCGAACCACGGATGATCCGCCGGCGCGGCCGCCGCCTCCTGAAACCGCCCCTCGATGACGGGATTGTAGATGGTCCGCACCCGGTCGCGCGGCAGGCCGAGCGCGACCAGATCCGCCGCCACCCCCTCGGACACCGCGACGATGGCCTCGGCGAGCGGGTAGTCCCGCCGGATCGCCGCCACCAGATCGGGGCGCTTCGCGATGGAGGCGGAGGCGTTGTTGCGCTGGCTGACCACGATCGGGACCGCGGATTTCGCGATCCGGCGGGCGGCGAGCGCGGCGAGGTTGGCGTAGTTGTCGGCGGAGAGCACGACGTCCGGCCGCTCCCTGGCGAGATAGCGCGCGAGCGGCCGGCGCACGGTCTGGAACTGCCAGCGCCGCTTGGTCCGGACGCCGGGCGCCCAGGTGAGCAGGCCGCGCAGCTCGATCACCCGCACCCGGGGATCGACCTTGCCGCGCATGTCGCCGCCGCCGTCGAGCACCACGAGGTCCACCCGGCGGCCCGCCGCCGCGAGACCGTTGGCGAGCGTCACGTTGCGCCGGGGCACGCCGCCCCCGGACACGCTGTACATGAAGATGGCGATGTGGTGTCTGGGCATCCGCTCCGAACCCGAACCGCAAGCCTGACCGACGCCCGCGCATGACGGCTGTAGAATCCCGACCGTCCGTCGCGCAAGCGCCCGCGCGGCTCGCGCTGTTCATCCGCTCGCTCAAGGGCAACGGCGCCGAGCGCTCCATGGCCAATCTGGCGGCGGCGCTGTCCGCCCGGGGCCACGCCGTGGATCTGGTGCTGGTCCGCGCCTCCGGCCCGTTCCTGAAGCAGCTGCCGCCGGACGTGCGGGTGATCGACCTCAACGTGCGCACGCCCTTCGGCGCCTGGACGACCGCGTGGCGCAGGCCCGCGACGTTCCGCGCGCTCGCCCCGGCCCTGCTCGATCCGCGCGCGCCGGTCACGCTCGGCGCCATTCCGGGGCTCGCGGATTATCTCCGGCGGGAGCGGCCCGCCGCCCTGCTGTCGGCGCTGGACTATGGCAACATCGCCGCGGTGGCGGCGGAAAGCCTCGCCCGAAGCGGCGCCCGGATCGTGCTGAGCCAGCGCAACCACTTCTCCTCCGACGCGGACGCGGCGACCGACCCCCGCATCCGGCGCGCCGGGCCGCTGATCCGCGCCTTCTATCCCCGCGCCGACGCGGTGGTCGCCGTCTCCCGCGGCGTGGCCGAGGACATCGCCCGCGTCGCCGGGCTGCCGCCGGAACGGGTGCGCACCATCTACAACGCCGTGGTCGGCCCCGGCTTCGAACAGGCGGCGGCGGCCCCGCTCGACCATCCGTGGTTTGCGGACGGCGCGCCGCCGGTGATCCTCGGCGTCGGCAAGCTGAAGCCGCAGAAGGACTTCCCGACCCTGCTCCGCGCCTTCGCGCGCCTGCGGGCGGAGACGCCGGCGCGCCTCGTCATCCTCGGCGAGGGGCCCGACCGGGCGGCGCTGGAGAGCCTTGCGCGCGACCTCGGGATCGCGGCCGACGTAGGCTTTCCCGGCTTCCAGGACAACCCGTTCCGCTGGATGGCGCGGGCGAACCTGTTCGTGCTGTCCTCGGCCTTCGAGGGCCTGCCCGGCGTGCTGGTTCAGGCGATCGCCTGCGGCTGCCCGGTGGTCGCCACCGACTGCCCGAGCGGCCCGCGGGAGATCCTCGAGGACGGCCGCCACGGCCCGCTGGTCCCGGTCGGCGACGTCGACGCGATGGCGGAGGCCATGGCGCGACGTCTCGGCGAGCCTCGGGGGTCGGAGGCGCTGAAGCGGCGCGGCGCGTTCTTCTCATGGGACACGGCCGCCGACGCCTATCTCGACGTTCTGCTCGGCCCTCTCGCCGAGGCCCCCGGGCGGGCTTGAGGCGGCGCGCGATTGCGGATACGCCTCCCGCCGTGCCGTCCACTTCGCGAGCCCCCGCCATCGTGTCGAATTCCAGCGGCCAGACGCCTGCGGCTGCGGCCGAACCGGCCCGGCCCTTCGCTTCGGCGATCCGCCTCGCACGCCTCATTCCCCTGCGCCGCACGCTGCTGACGCTGGTCTGCCTCGTGCTGGCGGGCGTGGCGGAAGGCGTCAGCCTCGTCAGCCTGCTGCCGCTGATCACGCTCGCGAGCAGCGGGACCGGGGATGACGGCGGCGCCGGCAAGCTCATGGCCTGGCTTACCGCCCACGGCGTGCAGCCCAGCATCGGCCTGTTCGCAGCGGCGCTGGTGGCGGGCGTGGCCCTGAAGGCGACCCTCACCCTCGTCGCCATGCGGCATGTGGGGCGGGCGATCGCGGACGTGACGATCGCGGTCCGGCTGCAGCTGATCGAGGCGGTGCTGAACGCGCGCTGGGGCTATTACGTGCGCCAGCCGGTCGGCCGCTTCAGCAACGCCATCGGCGGCGAGGCCTCGCAGGCGGGCGAGGCCTACAACCAGACCGCCCAGTTCGTGGCCGATCTGGTGCAGATCGCGACCTATCTGGTCGTGGTGTTCTTTTTCTCCTGGAAGGTCGGGCTGCTGGCGATCGGCGTCGGACTGCTGATGTCGGTGACGCTGAACCGCTTCGTCTCCATCGCCAAGCGCACCGCGCGGCGGCAGACGCGGCACGTGCGCAGCATGACGGCCGCCCTCACCGACCTTCTGGTCGGCATCAAGCCCATGAAGGCCATGGGCCGGCAGGCGCGGTTCCAGTCGCTGTTCGAGCGCGACGCCCAGGCCATCCGCAAGGCCCAGCGCAAGCAGGCCTTCGCCCGCCACGCCAACAAGGCGCTGCAGGAGCCGATCCTCGCGGTCTGCCTCGCGGTCGGCGTCTATGTGGCGCTGGAGGTGTGGCGCATGCCGCCGGGCGAGGTGCTGGTGATGACCATCCTGCTCGCCCGCACCGTCATCGCCATCGGCAAGGCGCAGCAGGGGCTGCAGCAGGTGCGCATCGCCGAGGCCGGCTGGCATTCGGTGAGCGAGACCATCGAGCTCGCCCGCGCGGCGCGGGAGCATGAGCATGGCGGCGCGGCGCCCACGTTCGAGCGGGGGGCGGAGCTGCGGGACGTCACCTTCGCCTATGACGACGCCGCGCCCGTGATCCGGGACGTGAGCTTCCGGGTGCCGAAGGGCGAGATCACCACGCTGACCGGCACATCCGGCGCCGGCAAGACCACCACCGTCGACATCCTGCTCGGCCTCAACGAGCCCTCGTCCGGCGAGGTGCTGGTGGACGGCGCGCCGCTCGACCGGCTGGACCTCGGCGCGTGGCGGCGCATGACCGGCTATGTGCCGCAGGAGCTGACGCTGTTCCACGACACGCTGCTCGCCAACGTCACGCTCGGCCAGCCCGAGTTCGACCGCGCCGACGTGGAGCGGGCGCTGGAGGCGGCGGGCGCCGCGCCCTTCGTGCGCGAGCTGCCCGAGGGGCTCGACACCGTGGTCGGGGAGCGTGGGGCGCGCCTGTCCGGCGGCCAGCGCCAGCGCATCGCCATCGCCCGCGCGCTGGTGCACCGGCCGAAGCTGCTGATCCTCGACGAGGCCACCACCGCGCTTGATCCCGAAACCGAGGCCAACATCGTGCGCAACGTGGTGGCGCTCGCCCGCTCCACCGGGCTCACCGTGCTCGCCATCTCGCACCAGCCCGCCTGGGCGGAGGCCGCCGACCATGTGGTGCGGCTGGCGCAGGGCGGGGTGGCGCGGATCGACAGCCGGGCTTAAAGGGAAGGCCTGTTTCCGCCCTCCGGCTTGCGCCTCCCCCGCCGCGCCGGACGGGCGCGCCCTCATACTCCCGTCCGGATCCCCCGCCGCCGATGACCGACCCGTCCGTTTCCGCCAGCCCCGCCGCCCCCGCGACGATCCTCGACGCGCTCGATCTGGCGGCCGCGGGCGATCGCGGCTTCGACTTCCACTCCGCCCGCGGCGTCCTGCTGGAGAGCCTGCCCTACGCCCGGCTTCGGGACGACGCCGTCGCCCTCGCGCGCCGGCTGCTGGCGGCGGGCCTCACGCCCGGCGACCGGGTGGCGCTGATCGCCGAGACCGAGGCCGATTTCGTCCGGCTGTTCTTCGCCTGCGGCCATGCGCGGCTCGTGCCCGCGCCCATGCCGCTGCCCATGGCCTTCGGCGGCCGCGAGGCCTACCTCGCCCACATCCGCCGCATGATCGAACGCGCCGACGCCGCGGCCGCCTTCGCGCCGGCGCCGCTGAAGGCGTGGCTGGAGGAGGCCGCCGCCGGCCTGCCGCTGCGCATCTGCGGCGCGCTCGCCGATCTTCCCGAGGCGGCGGTGGAGGGCGATCTGCCCCGGCCCGCGCCGGAGGATCTCGCCTATCTGCAGTTCTCGTCCGGCAGCACCCAGTTCCCCAAGGGCATCATGGTGACGCACGCCGCGCTGATGGCGAACGCGACCGCCATCAGCCGGCACGGGCTCCAGACCACGCCCGCCGACCGCTGCGTCTCGTGGCTGCCGTTCTACCACGACATGGGACTGGTGGGCTTCCTGCTGACGCCGGTGGTGGCGGGCCTGTCGGTGGACTATCTCGCCACCCGCGACTTCGCCCGCCGGCCGCTGATGTGGCTGGAGCTGATCGCCCGCAACCGCGCCACCATCTCCTACAGCCCGAGCTTTGGCTTCGAACTCTGCGCCCAGCGCGCCGCGACGCTCGACCTGAAGGACCTCGACCTGTCGTCCTGGCGGGTGGCGGGCATCGGCGGCGACATGATCCGCCCCCACATCCTGCGCCGCTTCGTGGAGCGTTTCGGCCCCCACGGCTTCCGCGCCGACGCGCTGACCCCGAGCTACGGCATGGCCGAGGCGACGCTCGCCTTGTCCTTCGCGCCGCTCGGCGAGGGCCTGCGCGCGGAGAACCTCGATCTCGACGCGCTGGAGAACGACGGCGTCGCGACGCCCGCGTCCGAGGGCGCCCGCGCCCGTGAGTTCGTGCTGTGCGGCCCGGCCCTGCCCGGACACGCCCTCGAGCTGCGCGACCCGGCGGGCGCGGCCGTCCCGCCCGGCGGGGTCGGGCGCGTCTTCGCCCGCGGCCCGAGCCTGATGACCGCCTATTTCCGCGACGCCGGGGCCACGGCCGAGGCCGTGTCCGACGGCTGGCTCGACACCGGCGACCTCGGCTACCTCGCCGACGGGCAGATCGTGATCACCGGCCGCGCCAAGGACCTGATCCTCGTCAACGGCCGCAACGTCTGGCCGCAGGATCTGGAATGGGCGGCGGAGCGGGAGATTCCGGGCCTGCGCTCGGGCGACGTCGCCGCCTTCTCGGTGGACGGCGCCGAGGGCGAGGAGGTGGCCGCGCTGGTGCAGTGCCGCCTGAGCGACCCGGAGGCGCGGGCGAAGCTCGTCGAGGACGTGGCCGGCCTGCTGCGCCAGCGCTTCGGCGTTCCGGTGGTGGTGCGGCTGGTCGGCGCCCACGCGCTGCCCGTCACCTCCTCCGGCAAGCTCAGCCGCAGCCGGGCCCGCGAGCTCTATCGCGCCCTGGCGGCGGAGGGCTGACGGAACACTTTCCGCAACGGTTCGTTTCATCCGCTGGCCCCGCGCCCGCAGCCGCGTGGTTGAGCGGCCGGCGCCGCGGACCGAGGCGGCGGCCCATAGGGGCTTTGTTAACCACCCTGAGCTTTGCTGGAATTTCAGCGCTCTCGCCGCCGCCCCCGCGACGGCGCGGGGATAAGGATCCTCCGTCGACACGCCCAGGAAACAGGCGCCGGGTCTTCTGCGGACATTTACGCAACAGGGGTTTGCAAATGCGCAACCGTCGCCGCCCGAGGCCCGGACGCGCGTTAGCACCCGCAACAAGAGACTGATCCTGTTGCATTTTCCGGCGTGATGACCGAAACTTTACAGAACGGCGACAAGCTCATATTTTGCGCCTGCTCAAGTATCGTAAGTCGGAGCGCCCTCCGGGACGGGAAGATGATTGAAGCAAAAGACCAGTTGATTACGGACATTTCTGAAGCACTCGAGTCCGTCATCAACCGTAAGGTCGAACTTCGGACGGATATGAACATCGTGAACGACCTTGGTCTCGATTCCATCGCAGTCATGAATTTCTGCATGGCGCTCGAGGACAAGTTCGACATCTCGATCCCGCTGCATGACATGGCCAGCGTCGTGACCGTCGACGATCTCGCGAAGACGATCGAAACGCTGCGGAGTAACGCGTGATATGTCGATTCTCGAAAAGTTCGCGGCGCTCAACAACCGCTATGATCATCTGAAGCAGGTCGGCGCCGATCCGTTCGCCGTCAAGTTCGACGACATCATCTCCTGCGTGGAAGGCGTGGTGAACGGCAAGAAGACCCTGCTGTTCGGCACCAACAACTACCTGGGCCTCACCTTCGACGACGAAGCCAAGGCGGAGTCGATCGAGGCGATCCGCCGCCACGGCACCGGCACCACCGGCTCGCGCATCGCCAATGGCAGCTACAAGGGCCATCAGGAGCTTGAGCGCGCGCTGTCCGACTTCTACGGCCACACCCATTGCATGGTGTTCTCCACCGGCTATCAGGCCAATCTCGGCATGATCTCCACGCTGGTGGGCAAGGACGACCATCTGTTCCTGGACGCCGACAGCCACGCCTCGATCTATGACGGCTCGCGCCTCGGCCATGCGCCGGTGGTGCGCTTCCGCCACAACAACCCGGATGACCTCGCCAAGCGCCTGCGCCGCATGGGCGACCAGCCCGGCGACAAGCTGATCGTGGTCGAGGGCATCTATTCGATGCTCGGCGACACGGCGCCGCTGAAGGAGTTCGTGGACGTCAAGCGCGAGTACGGCGCCTATCTCATGGTCGACGAGGCCCACTCCATGGGCGTGCTCGGCGAGCATGGCCGCGGCCTCGCCGAGCGCGAGGGCGTGGAGGAGGACGTCGACTTCGTGGTCGGCACCTTCTCCAAGAGCCTCGCCAGCGTCGGCGGGTTCTGCGTGTCGAGCCTCGAGGGCTTCGAGATCCTGCGTCTCGCCTCCCGGCCCTACATGTTCACCGCGTCGCTGCCGCCGGCGATCATCTCCTCCACGCTGTCGGCGCTGCGCACCCTGCGCGCCGAGCCCCAGCGCCGGACGAAGCTGGCCGCCAACAGCCGCCGCTTCTACACCGGCCTGCGCGCCGCCGGCTTCCATGTGGGGCCGGAGTGCTCGCCGATCGTGGCGGTGATGGTGGACCAGCCGGAAGTGGCCGTGATGTTCTGGAAGCGCCTGCTGGAAGAGGGCATGTACCTCAACCTGGCGCTGCCGCCCGCGACCCCGAACTCGTCCGCCTTCATGCGCTCCAGCGTCAGCGCCGCGCACACCGACGAGCAGATCGACTTCGCCGTGGCGCTGATGACCCGCGTCGGCCGCGAGCTCGGCCTGCTGCCGGAAGAAAACAACGTCTGCGCGTTCCCCGGCGCGACCGCCGCCTTCAGCGGAGAACGCCTCGGCGCCACAGCCGCCACAGCACGGGCGCTGCCGCAAGGAGCGGGAGCCGCCGCTGGAATGGCGTGACCTCGATCCGGTGGCCCGAGTGCCGCTCGATCTTCCAGGCGATGTAGTCCGCGCCGCCTGAGAACGTGAACGCCGCCTTCGCGAGCCGCGCCAGATTGAGCGGCTTCGCCAGGCGGCGTCGTTTTTTCCACGCCCGCTCACCCCGCGCCCGCTCCGCCGCGTCGATCGCGGGCGTGAGTTCGCCGCCTCCTGAGCGGTCGACGGCGAGCCCGTCCGCGGCCCAGGCAAGCTCCAGCAGCCGCGCGAAGCGCTCCGGCGCGCGGGCCACGATATCGGACGGGCGCGACGCGCTCTCGACCCGAAGCTCGGACGCGTAGGTGCGGCGGAACAGGGCGGTCCAGAACGCCTCCGCCGGCCCGCGTTCCGGCCCGAGCCGCGCCGCCCACCACGCCGCCGATCGCACGGCGACCGCGATCGCCTCCGCGATCGCGTCACGCGCCGCGTCGTCGCGCACGAAGGCGAGCGCCGCCGGCTGGGCGAAGCGGGTCCAGATGGTGGTGTCGCGGCTTTCCCATCGGGCGTGGCGGCGGAACTGCGCCACGGTCATGATGGCGATCTTGGCCCGGAGCCGGCTTCCGTCCGCGGCCTCGTGCTCGGCGTATTCCACATTGGGCGGCAGCGCGGCGTTGGCGGCGCGCGCAAGCCGCCCCGCGTCCCAGTCCGCGAGATCGTCCAGCAGCACGTAGAAGTCGAGCAGGCCGTCGGTCTCGCCGGTGCGCAGGGCCGAGCCGTAGAACAGCACGCCCGCGGCAGCCCCCCGCGCCCGCTCTGCAAGCGCCTGCGCGAAGGCCGCGACCGCCGCCGGCTGCGGCGCGGAAAGCTCACGCGCCACCTCGGTCCGAAGCTCGATCTCCGCCGCGGCGGGCGGCGCGGAGGGCGGCGTCATGGCGCGAGGAAGGTCAGCGGCGCGCCGGCCTGGATCTGGAGCCGGCCGTCGCCGCCGGTGGCGAAGCTGTCGCCGTCGATGATGAAGGGCGCGC
>NZ_JBHTMX010000099.1:0-10852 GCF_042679725.1 Methylopila musalis | reverse complement strand
GGCGCGAGCGTGGGCGGCATCGCGTTCCGCGCCGCGGACACGGAGCTCGGCCGCCGGCTGTTCGAGGCGCGGGGCGCGCGCGTCCATGTGGCGGGCAGTCTCGGCGTCGATCGCTGGGGCGGGCAGGAGCGCGTCAGCCTCCGGGTGCTGGACGCGGCGCCGGCGGAGCCGTGAAATCGTCGCCAAGCCTCTGGCGTCCCAGATCGCGATCTGGTGATGTGCGGGCGAGAAAAACCATCTCGGACACGTTTCCGGCATGACGCGGCCACCCGATCTTCACGTTTGTGCCGTTCCGTGACCCACGACCGCCGCAGCGACGCCCCCGCTCTTCCGCCGACCGGAGCCCCGTGACCGATCTCGCCACGCCCCCCGCAGCCCATCCGGACGAGGCCGCCGCGCACAAGCGCGGCTTTTCCCAGGTGCTCCGCGAACTCGCCACCAGCGATCGCCCGCGCATCAGCATCGCGGCCATTCTGGACGCCTTCGGCGACCGCGCCTTCGGGGCGCTGCTGCTGCTGTTCGCCCTGCCGAACGCGCTGCCCATGCCGCCCGGCACGTCCGCCGTGCTCGGCGCGCCGCTGGTGTTCATCGCGCTGCAGCTGATGATCGGCAGCCGCCGGCTGTGGCTGCCCCGCTTCATCACCGAACGCTCGCTGAAGCGCGAGGATTTCCAGGCGCTCGCGGCCAAGATCGAGCCCTGGGTGCAGAAGCTGGAGCGGCTGCTGAAGCCGCGCGGCGAGGTGATGACCGGCTTCGTGGCCGACCGCCTCACGGGCCTCGCCTGCTTCGTGCTCTCCATCATCCTGATCCTGCCGATTCCCTTCGGCAACATGCCGCCCGCCATCGCCATCTCCGCCTTCGCGCTCGGCGTGATCGAGCGGGACGGCGTGGCGATCGCCATCGGCTGGCTGGCGACGCTCGCGAGCTTCGCGATCCTCGGCGCGCTCTCCACCGTGGTGGTGAAGGGCTTCGAACTGTTCGCCGGCCCGGTGATGCGCCTGTTCGGCGGGGGATAAGTCGCGTCTTCCCGCTTGCGGGGCGGAGCGAACCCCCCTATACGTCGCGCCCGCAACGCGCTCTTCGTCTATCGGTTAGGACGTCAGCCTTTCACGCTGAAAAGACGGGTTCGACTCCCGTAGAGCGCGCCACTTCCCCACACCACATGTCGATCCGCCGCCGCCGCGCCCCGCGCGCGGTTTGCGCTGCGCGGCGAGCCTTGACCGGCGTAACGCAATCCTCCGCCGTCGCCGCGTTTCGCGCAGGTTGAGCCGCGCCGTCTTGCTGGATCGCCGGCGGTGGGCGTTTTCGGGCCACGCTGGCCGAGCACGCGGCGGCGCGCGGCGTCGACGGCCGGGCGCGCGCTCACGCAGATGGCTTGCCGCTCCCGGTGTGATCGTGGGGTGTGAGCGCAAAGACGACGCGCCGCCGCTGGCCGATCTCGCGGAAGCCGGCCGTCGCGCATCCGATCTCCGGCCAAGTCGCAAGCATCGCCAAACCGCGCGCTGGACGCGTCTGACCGCCGTTACAACCGACGCGTTCGGGATCTCATGACAGCGAGGGCGCATGCGGCTGCACGCGCGCGCGTTGCATCGCCCGCGCTCTAACGCGCCAGACACAATGTGCTGCATCACGCGACTGAAAAGATCAGGGGCGGCTCGACACAAGCATTCGCTCGCACACGCGCGCGTTCTGCGTGTGTCCGGCGGCCGCGAGGCGCGTTCACATCACATAAGGAAGACGAGACCCCGTCATGGCGCACCATGACGGGGTCTCGAATTTTGTGCTTTGAAAGCTTGTTAACGGGAGGCCCTCAATCACCAGACCGCTAAGTCTTTTTCCCGAGGAAACAGGCCTTGCACGCAAAGAGTGTGCATCGCTAGCCTCAGGGTGTCAATCGGGGTGATTGGACGCCAATCGCAACTCAAGGCCGGAACCGCAACACACGAGCGCGACATGCGGCTCGTTGGCTTGATGAGGGCCAACCGCAACACAGGCGTGCCGACGCGAGGGGGTGAGGCTGCAAGACTGATTGTTCGACCTACCTAGCGGTCCGTCGCACGCAACTTTTACACGGCGCCTCTGAAGAAGCTTCGCTCTTTGCGTGATGCTCGTGGCGTGTGTGTTTGCAGGTTGCTATTAATGGTTGCAGTTGTCGTGCGTGTTTCGATGATCCTGAGCTGTGAGGCTTCGCTGTCGTTTTGTTGGAGGGGTCAGTGCGCGGCGTATCCCAGGCGACATCCTATCGCCTTGGCCTCGATCTCGGGTCGAGCTCAATGGGCCGTTGGGTGATGCGGCTTGAGCCTAGCCATGACGGCGAGCCCGGCCTTCTGGCGGAGGTCGGGCCGCGTGGCGTGCGGATCTTCGAGGGCGGGCGCGATCCGCAGAGGGATGTGACGGGCGCACCAAAACGCCGGCGTGCAAACCGCCTTCGAGGCCGCCGCAGCCGCGTGCGAGGGCGGCGCGGGCGGCGATCAGGGCGTTGGGTCTGACCTCGTCCGCATCCGTGATCGCGCTCTCGTTTCGGGATGAAGAACCATGACCAACCTGGCTCCAAAGCGCCCCTATCGCCTTGGCCTCGACCTCGGTTCGAACTCGTTGGGCTGGTGGATGGTGTGGCTCGATCGCGGCCGGAACGACGCGCCGTGGCGTCCGGCGGGCGTCGGGCCGGGCGGCGTGCGCATCTTCGAGGATGGGCGTGATCCGCAGTCGGGGACGTCGAACGCGTCCGATCGGCGCCTTGCGCGCGGCGCGCGGGTGCGGCGGGACCGGTTCCTGCGGCGCCGGCGCGATCTGATGGCGGCGCTGATCCGCCATGGTCTGATGCCGGCGGAGGAGGCGGCGCGCAAGGCGCTCGAAGGGCTCGACCCCTACCGCCTAAGGGCCGAGGCGCTCGACGGGCCGCTGCCGGCGCACCATGTGGGCCGCGCGCTGTTCCACCTCAACCAGCGCCGGGGCTTCCAGTCGAACCGCAAGACCGACGCCGCCGGCGGCGAGAAAGGCGCGATCAAGGTCGCGTCGGGCCGGCTGCGGGAGCTGATGGAGGAGGACGACGCGCCGACGCTCGGCGTCTGGCTGTGGCGCCGCCATCAGAAGCGCGAGGCCGTGCGTTCCCGCGCCGAGATCAAGGGCGCAAAGGCGGAATACGCCTTTTACCCCACCCGAGACATGCTCAAGCACGAGTTCGACGCCATCTGGCGCGCGCAGGCGCCTCACCACGCCACGCTGACTGACGCCGCCCGTGACGAGCTGTTCGACACGATCTTCTACCAGCGTCCGCTGAAGGATCCGATCGTCGGCAAATGTTCGCTTCTGCCCGCGACCCTGCCGCCGGAGCAGGATCCCGGCGGCTATCGCTGCCCGCTCGCGGACCCGCGCGCCCAGCGCTTCCGCATCCTTCAGGAGGTGCGAAACCTGCGGGTGCTGGTGACGGGCGAGGAGGCGCGCACGTTGACGCCGGACGAGAGCGCGGCCGTGCTGGCGGCCTTCGCAGGCTCCAAGGAGGTGAAGTTCGACCGGCTGCGCACGCTGTTGAAGCTGCCGGCGGAGGCGAAGTTCAATCTGGAGGACGACAAGCGCGAAAAGCTGCTCGGCGACCAGACCGCCGCCGTGCTCTCCGACAAGAAGCGCTTCGGCAAGGCGTGGCGCGGTCTGGAGTTCGAGCGCCAGTGCGTGATCGTCGAGCGCCTGCTGTCCGAGTCCGACGAGGCGGCGCTGGTGGAGTGGCTGGTGGAGGAGTGCGGCCTTGATCCGGGGGCCGCCGAGGCGGTGGCGGACGCGCCGCTGCCGGCCGGGCATTCGCGGCTCGGGCTGAACGCCCTCGAACGGCTGCTGCCGCACATGGAGCGCGGCCTGAACTATCCGGAAGCGGCGGCCGCCGAGGGCCTCGACCACGCCCATCTCCCGACCGGCGACCCGATCGGCCGGCTGCCCCATTACGGCGCCTGGATCCCCGAGGCCGTGGTCGGCACCGGCGACCCGAACGATCCGGCGGACAAGCGTTTTGGCCGGTTCCCGAACCCAACCGTCCACATCGCGCTCGGCCAGTTGCGGCGGGTGGTCAACGCGCTGATCGACCAGCACGGCGCGCCGACGGAGATCGTGATCGAGTTCACGCGCGCGTTGAAGCTCTCGCCCGACGAGAAGAAAAAGGCGCAGGCCGACCAGCGCAAGAACCAGGTGGCCAACGAGAAACGGGCTGAAGAGTATCGCGTGCACTCCGAGGGCGCGGAGCCGTCGTCGCGGGATCTGCTGAAGATGCGGCTCTGGGAGGAGCTGAACCTGCGCGATCCGCGGGACCGCAAATGCCCCTTCACCGGCAAGCCGATCGTCTTCGCGACGCTGATGTCGGACGAGGTGGAGATCGAACATCTGATCCCGCTCGGCCTGTCGCTGGACGACAGCGCCGCGAACAAGACGGTGTGTTTCCGGGAGGCCAACCGGGCCAAGAAGAAGCGGACGCCGTGGCAGGCGTTCGGCCGCAGCGACGGCGGCTACGACTGGGCGGCGATCTCCGAGCGCGCCGCCAACCTGCCGCGCAACAAGCGCTGGCGGTTCGAGCCGGACGCCCATGAGAAGTTCCAGGACATGGGCGGCTTCCTGGCGCGGCAGCTGAACGAGACCGGCTGGCTCGCCCGCTTCGCCAAGCGCTACCTCTCCGCCGTCACCGACCCTTACGCGATCTGGGTGACGCCCGGACGCCTGACCTCGATCATCCGCGGCAAGTGGGGCCTCAACAGTCTGCTGCCCGATCACAACTACATGGGCGTGAAGGAGCGCGACGAGACGTTTCAGGCGGCGACCGACAGTTTCGAGTTTTCCGGCGTCAAGAACCGCGCCGATCACCGCCACCACGCCATCGACGCCTTCGTCATGGCCATGACGGACCGCAGCCTGCTCAATCAGGCCGCCTACCTGTCGGGGCAGGGCGATCTCGACGTGGACAAGCTCAAGTTTCCGGACTTTCCGGATGCGTGGCGCGACGAGCTGAAAGCCCGGGTGAGGGACGTGGTGGTCAGTCTCAAGCCCGACCACGGCGTCGGCGGCAAGCTGCACGAGGACACCGCCTATGGCCTCGTGAAGCCGCGCCCGGACCTGAAGCCGGACGAGGAGGAGCGTGGCAACCTCGTCTATCGCAAGCCGCTCGAGAGCCTGAAGGAGACCGAGATCGGCCGCATCCGCGACCGGCGGCTGCGGGAGAAGGTGGAACAGGCGTGGTACGAGGGCAAGCGCGACGGTAAGGCGCTGCCGGAGGCGCTGAAGGAGTTCGCCGACAGGGTGGAGAAGGAGCAGACGCCCGGCCTCGTTGGAGGCCTGCGCCGCGTGAGGCTGCTGAAATCGGAAAAGGACGAGTATCTGGTCAAAGTCGCCGACCCGGCGACCGGCGCGCCCTACAAGGCCTATTCCGCGGGCGAAAACTTCTGCATCGACGTCTTCGAGACGCCCGACGGGCGGTGGCATGGCGAGGCTGTTCGTCGGTTCGACGCCAACCAAGGGAGCCATGAGGTACGATGGCGGACGGAGCATCCTGGCGCAAAGCTGGTAATGCGCGTCGCGAAGGGAGACTTCATACGTCTTGATGACGACGGCGAACGCAAAGTCATGGTCGCTCATCGTCTGGAGCCGTCCGCAAACCGTTTCCGGCTGGCGCCGCACAACGAAACCGGCAACCTCGAGCGGCGGCATGCGACAGCGGACGAGATCGATCCTTTCAAATGGCGTATGCCGTCGTTCAATACGCTGAAACGTCTAGGCGCCGAGCGGGTGCGCGTCGATGAGCTGGGACAGGTGCGCCGCGTGATCCGCACCCGCTCAATCGTCGGCGGCGTCGAGGGCGTGGACGTGCTCCATGAGGGCTGGCGTCCGATCGCAAAAGGCGAAAAGGTGAGTGACCACTCTTAAAGAGTGTAGTTCAATCGTCTCCACAACGTCGGTCGCGGGGGCGGGGATATGGTCGGGCGTGTGCTGGAGATCGCGACGGACGGCCGTCACATCGCCCGCGACCGCGGCTTTCTCACCGTGTCGGAGGATCGCCGCGAGATCGGGCGCGTGCCGCTCGACGATCTCGTCGCCGTCGTCGCCAACGCGCACGGACTGACGTACTCCAACAATCTGCTGCTGGAGCTCGCCCGGCGGGGCGTGCCCACGGTGCTGTGCGGCCCGAGCCACCGGCCGGAGGCGATCGTCTGGCCGGTGGACGGCCATCACGTCCAGTCCGGCCGCATGGGCGATCAGGTCGCCGCGCCCGCGCCGCTGAAAAAGCGGCTGTGGCGCCAGCTGGTGGAGGCGAAGATCCTCGCCCAGGGCGCCACGCTCGCCGCCTGCGGCGCGGAGGCCGGCGGCTTCCGCCTGCTCGCCCGCAAGGTCCGGCCGGGCGACCCCGACAATGTGGAGGCCGAGGCCGCGCGGCGCTACTGGCCGCTGCTGTTCGGCCGCGACTTCCGCCGCGACGCCGACGGCGGCGGCCCCAACGGCATGCTGAACTACGGCTACGCCGTGCTGCGCGCCGCGACCGCGCGCGCCACCATGGCGGCGGGCCTGCACCCGAGCTTCGGCCTGAAGCACTCCAACCGCGGCAACGCCATGCTGCTGGTGGACGACCTGATGGAGCCGTTCCGCCCGCTGGTGGACCGGGAGGTGCATCGCCTGCGGGAAGCGGGCGAGACCGAGGTCACGCCGGAGACCAAGGCGGCGCTCGCGCGGCTCACCGTGGCGGACCTTCCGGCGGAGGAGGGGCTCAGCCCAATGTTCCTGTGCCTGGAGCGGCTGGCCTTCTCGCTCGCCCGCGCCTTCGCCGGCGACGGCGAACGCCTGTCTTTGCCGCGCCCGACCCTGCCGCTCGGCTTCTGAGCCGGTGGAGGCGCGCCCATGTCGTCGTCGCGTCCGCCGCCGCCGGCGCTGTCGGGATACCGCATCATGTGGCTGATGGTGCTGTTCGATCTTCCCGTGGGCACGAAGAAGGAGCGGGCTTCGGCGACCAGGTTCCGGCAGAACCTGCTCGATCTCGGCTTCGAGATGAGCCAGTTTTCCGTCTATCTCAAGATGTGCGCCGGCAAGGAGCAGGGACTGGCGCTGGAGCGGAAGATCGAGCGCGCCATGCCGTCCGCCGGCAAGGTTCACATTCTCGGCATCACCGACAAGCAGTACGAAACGATCCGCACCTACAGGGGACGAAAGCGTGAACAGTCGCCCAAAAACCCGGACCAGTACGCCCTGTTCTGACCGCCCCGCGACGCCCTCGACGCGCCGCGATCAAAGAAAAAGGCCCTGTCGCCAGGGCCTTAAGAGGGATTGGAGCTTAGCGGTCTGGTGATTGAGGGCCAACCGCAACTACACTGAAGACGGAAAGCAATGGCTCGGAAGCTTAGCGGTCTGGTGATTGAGGGCCAACCGCAACGGGTGATGATCCGTCCCGGCACGGAGCCTGAGCTTAGCGGTCTGGTGATTGAGGGCCAACCGCAACACGAAACGATTCAAATAAACGAATACACCTAGCTTAGCGGTCTGGTGATTGAGGGCCAACCGCAACTCGGGGGGGGGTGTCGGCAACGGACCTCCGCTAGCTTAGCGGTCTGGTGATTGAGGGCCAACCGCAACTGGAGTGGCTTCGGGTCGCAAGGCGACGGCAGCTTAGCGGTCTGGTGATTGAGGGCCAACCGCAACGGCGCGACCTGTGGGCGGCGTTCAACGTGGAGCTTAGCGGTCTGGTGATTGAGGGCCAACCGCAACCCGGCCCCGCGCCGATGGCTCCGACCCGAAAGCTTAGCGGTCTGGTGATTGAGGGCCAACCGCAACCATAGTGGAATCAACTCCTTGAGGCGCGGCAGCTTAGCGGTCTGGTGATTGAGGGCCAACCGCAACTAATTAAACGCACGGGCGCGGACCGATATGAGCTTAGCGGTCTGGTGATTGAGGGCCAACCGCAACGCGCCGCGGACCACTGTTCCGTCACCCTCGAGCTTAGCGGTCTGGTGATTGAGGGCCAACCGCAACCCGCCCGTCCGTCACTGCCTCCAGGTGGTCAGCTTAGCGGTCTGGTGATTGAGGGCCAACCGCAACGCGCAGCTCCTCGTCCTCGACCCGCTCGGCAGCTTAGCGGTCTGGTGATTGAGGGCCAACCGCAACAGCGTGGAGCGGCGCGAGCTCGCGGGCGACAGCTTAGCGGTCTGGTGATTGAGGGCCAACCGCAACCTGCGCGCCAGCGCAGACGCCAACACCTGTAGCTTAGCGGTCTGGTGATTGAGGGCCAACCGCAACGGTTATCAGGTCCGCGCCCGCCCGGGCTCGAGCTTAGCGGTCTGGTGATTGAGGGCCAACCACCATCAACCTCGCGCCCTCACCCCTTAGCCCTTCGGACAACGCGTTTCGCGGTCCAGTCGGCGGCGAGGGCGCCGAGGGTGACGAAGACGAGGAACACCCAGCCTGCGAGCGCGCCGGCCTGGATGCCGGACAGCAGCACGCCGACGGTGCAGCCGAGCGCGGTCATGGCGCCCCATCCCATCAGCGCGCCGCCGGCGAGGCCGCGCAGCACCTGTCCGCGGTTCGGGAGCGCGGGGGCGAAACGGCCCGAGACCAGCGCCGCGGCGAAGCTCGCCGCCACCAGCCCCAGCACGAACAGGCCGTTTTCGGACAGCAGCGTCTCCTTCACCACGGTGGCGCAGCCGCGCAGGCCGTCGAGCCCGAACAGGGTGGAGGGCAGCAGCCCGGCGGCGCCGGCTGCGGTGCGGGCGGCGCTGCCGATCTCCGCCGTGACGCCGAGCGGCGCGACGCGCAGATAGGCGAGCGTGCCGATCAGCCCCACCAGCAGGCCGGTGGGCAAGGCCGGCCAGCGGTCCGCGAGCGTGGCGCGGGCCGCGCCGCGCAGGGTGAGCGGCTCCGCCGTCGTCGGCGAGACAGGCCGCGATCGGGCGAGCGCCAGCGCGGCGAGACCGGCGAGAACCGCAAGCGTCAGCGCGAGCCAGCCCGGATAGCCGAGCACCGCCGGCAGCCAGACGACCGGCGCCTCGGCGACGCTCGCCAGGAAGATCGGGTTCCAGGTCTGGAAGCCGAGCACGAAGCCCGCCACCGCGCCCACGAGCGCGAAGGGGGAGGTGGGCGAGCCTTCGCCGAGCCGGTAGAGATGGGCCGACAGGCAGGAGCCGGACAGCGCCATGCCGACGCCGAACACAAAGGCGGCCACCGCCAGCGCCGGGCTCACCGGCCCCACATGGGCGGTGGGCGGCAGGCGGCCGCCGAACGGGTTCGGCACCCAGGCGCCGAACACCGCGGCGTAGCCGATGGCCCCGATCGCCAGCGCCGCCAGAATGGCGAGCACGCCGCGCGGGTCGCCGTCCCGGGTCAGGTCGCGCAGATTGCACAGGAAGCAGAAGCGCCCGCGCTGGAGCGTGAGGCCGAAGGCCGCCCCCGCCAGCAGGGCGAAGGACTGGCGCGCGCCGATCGCGCCGGGCGTCTGACCGAGCAGATGGGCGGCGGCGGCGAGGCCTGCGAGCGTCGCGAGCGCGACGAGGACCGGCCAGGAGCCGAGACGCGGAAGCGGGGAGGGCACGGGCGATCAGGCCTTTCGGACGGGAATGCGGAACGCAGAGCGGCCGGCGACCCTTTCAGGATCGCCGGCCGGCAATGATGGCGACGGCGCGTTTCCCACCGCCGCCATGCGCGTCGTCCGCCGGCGCCGCGCCCCGACGCCTGCGGACGAAACGGATCGAGCCTTACTTGCCCTGCCAGACGGTGCCGGTCAGGTTGGCGACCGGAACGCCGACGGTGTTGCCGTACTCGGTCCAGGAGCCGTCGTAGTTCTTCACGTCATAGCCGAGCACCTTCGCCAGCACGAACCAGGTGTGGCTGGAGCGCTCGCCGATGCGGCAATAGACGATGATCGGCTTGGAGCCGTCCACGCCGGCGTCAGAGTAGATCTTCTTCAGCTCGTCCTTGGACTTGATGGTGCCGTCGGCGTTGACGGCCTTGGACCAGGGCACGTTCTTGGCGTTCGGCACATGGCCGGCGCGCACCGCGAGCTCCTTCGAGCCTTCCGGCGCGAAGATCTTGCCCGAGAACTCGTCCGGCGAGCGGATGTCGAGCAGGGTGGAGCTCTGATCGCCCTCGGCCACCTTCAGCACGTCGCCGAGCCGGGCGCGGACCTTGGCGTTGAGCTGGCCGACCTCGATCGAGCCCTTGCCGGCCTCCGGCGTGGCGGTGTCCAGCGGCAGGCCCTTGGCCTCCCACACCTTGCGGCCGCCGTCGAGCAGCTTCACCCGGTCGCCGAGCCCGTAGGCTTCGAGCACCCAGGCGCCCCAAGCGGCGAACCAGTTGTTGTTGTCGCCGTAGAGGACGATGGTGGTGTCCTTGTCGACGCCGGCGGCGGACAGCAGCTTCTGCAGGTTCTCGCGGCTGGCGATGTCGCGCTTCACCGGATCGACCAGCTCGGTGTGCCAGCGGATGTTGGTGGCGCCCGGCACATGGCCGCGCTCGTAGACGCCCGGGTCCACGCTGACCTCGAACACCTTGACCTTGGGATTCTTCAGATTGTCGGCGACCCAGTCCGCCGTGACCAGCGGGCTGGTCTCAGCCGCGCCGGCGCCGCTCGCCAGCGCCGCGGCGAGCACCGCGCCAAACACTCCCGAAATCGCCTTCATTGTCGGCCTCCTGAGCCGTTCGTCATACCGAACGCGATTGATCCCGAGCGCATGGTCCACGTCAATATATATAATCCGTAGATTTAATGCAAAATAATGTGATGGCCGCATGTGATCCGGCGCGCCGGCGCTCACAGCGTGCGGAGAAAGGCGGCGAGCGCGGCTTTCTCCCGCGCCGTCAGGCCGAGCGGCGCAAGGCGGGCCGAGCGGGCGGCGGCGGCCCG
>NZ_JBHTMX010000098.1:0-10894 GCF_042679725.1 Methylopila musalis | reverse complement strand
CGCGCCGAGCAGCGTTCCGGCGGAGTTGGCGAGGCTTGCGGGAACGTCCGGCGCGAGCGACGCCAGCTCCGCGAACAGGGCGCGCTGGCGCTCGGTCTCCGGGCGCTCGGGCTCGTCGGCGCAGGCGAGATGGCTCATCAGAAGCGCCGGCCGGAACGGCAGCCGGGGCAGGGCGGCGCGGGCCTCGTCCGGCGACAGGCCGAGCCGGGTCATGCCGGTGTCGAGGTGGAGCGCGGCTTCGGTCGGCGCGCCGCTCGACGCCCGGAACGCGGCCCATTCGAGGACCTCTTCGGTCGAGCCCAGCACGGGGCGGGCGTCGAGCGCGGCGAAGGCGTCGGCCGCGCCCGGCGGCAGGCCGTTCAGCACGTAGAGGACGGCGTCCGGCGCCGCGGCGCGGGCGACTTCGGCTTCGCTCAGATGGGCGACGAAGAACGTGCGCGCCCCGGCCGCCCGCAGCGCCGGGATCACCTGGGCCGCGCTCAGCCCGTAGGCGTCGGCCTTCACCACCGCCGCGCATTCGGAGGCGGGGTCGAGCGCCGCCAGCGTCCGCCAGTTGCGCGCGATCGCGCCGAGATCGACGGTCAGGCGCGCGCCGGGAAACGAAGCGCTCACGGCCGCCCCGCCATGCGGCGGCTCACATCTGCTCCGGCAGATGGTCGGCGTTGGCGAGGTTGCCGAAGCGGGTGAACTCGGCCTCGAACTGCAGCATCACCGTGCCGGTCGGACCGTGGCGCTGCTTGCCGATGATCACCTCGGCCTTGCCCGCCACGTTCTCCATCTCCGTGAACCACTGGTCGAACTCCGGCGTGCCTTCGCGCGGCTTCTTGTTCTTCACGTAGTATTCCTCGCGGAACACGAACAGCACCACGTCGGCGTCCTGCTCGATGGAGCCGGATTCGCGCAGGTCGGACAGCTGCGGGCGCTTGTCCTCGCGGCTCTCCACCTGGCGGGAGAGCTGGGACAGCGCGATGATCGGCACCGCCAGCTCCTTGGCCAGCGCCTTGAGGCCGGTGGTGATCTCGGTCAGCTCCTGCACCCGGTTCTCGCCCTTCTTCGCGGAGGCGGAGAGCAGCTGCAGATAGTCCACCACCATCACGTCGAGGCCCTTGGAGCGCTTCAGGCGGCGGGCGCGGGCGGCGAGCTGGGCGATGGAGATGCCGCCGGTCTCGTCGATGAACAGCGGCACGCGCTGCATCTCGGCGACCGCCTCGGTGAGCTTGAAGAAGTCGCTCTCCAGAATGTCGCCGCGGCGGATCTTGGACGACGAGATCGAGGCCTGCTCAGCGATGATGCGGGTGGCGAGCTGTTCGGCCGACATTTCCAGCGAGAAGAAGCCGACCACGCCGCCGTTCACCGTCTCCACCCGCCCGTCGGGCAGGGTCTCGCCCTTGTAGGCGCGGGCGACGTTGTAGGCGATGTTGGTGACGAGCGAGGTCTTGCCCATGCCCGGGCGCCCCGCGAGGATGATCAGGTCCGAGGCCTGCAGGCCGCCCATGAGCTTGTCGAGGTCGTCGAGGCCGGTGGCGATGCCGGACAGGCCGCCGTCGCGCTTGTAGGCCTTGGCGGCCATGTCCACGGCGGTGGCGAGCGCCTGCGAGAACGGCTGGAAGCCGCCGTCGTAGCGGCCGGTCTCGGCGAGGGCGAACAGCTTGCGCTCCGCGTCCTCGATCTGGCCGCGGGGCGAGGCGTCCACGCCGGCGTCGTAGGCCTCGTTCACCAGCTCCTCGCCGATGCCGATCAGCGAGCGGCGGATCGCGAGGTCGTAGATGGTGCGGCCGTAGTCCTCGGCGTTGATGACGGTGGTGGCCTCGGCCGCGAGGCGGGCGAGATACTGCGGCACCGTCATGCCGCCGAGGTCGATCTCCACCGGCAGGAAGGTCTTGATGGTGACCGGCGTCGCCGCCTTGCCGGCCCGCACCAGGCTCGCCACGATGTCGTAGATGCGCTGGTGCAGCCCCTCGTGGAAATGCGCCGCCTCGAGGAAGTCCGAGACGCGCCAGAAGGCGTCGTTGTTCACCAGCAGCGCGCCCAGCAGCGCCTGCTCCACCTCCACGTTGGAGGGGGCCTGCCGGTACTGCGGCTCGGGGTCGATGAGGCGGCGGGCGAGGGAATCGGCGAGGGCCATGGCGAACAGGTCTTCGGCTGTGGCGGGTTTAACCAAGCTTAACACGGTCCGCCGTCCGCGAAGAACGAAGCGGGACCGCGCGTCCCGGAAACCGCCGTCTCCCCCGATTCACACAGACCGGAAAAATTGAGTCGGACGAGGCGGTTGACTCACGTCCGACTCGGATCCCTTCAGCGCGCGGCGAGGTGCGGATCGACCAGCGCCGAGAACTCATCCAGCGTCATCATGCCCGCCGCTTTTCGGCCGTTGACGAAGAAGGTGGGCGTGCCGGTGACGCCGGCGGCGACGCCCCGCCGGCCCACGGTGTTCACGCCGTCGAGCAGGCTCTGGTCGGCGAGGCAGGCGTTCACCTGCTCGGCGCCCATGCCGAACTGCCGCATCAGCCCCCGCAGGCCCTCCAGCGGATCGGGCGCGTGCGCCCAGGCGTCGTCCGAGCGGTAGAGCATGTCGACCACGCCGTACCAGCCCTTCTCGCCCGCGCAGCGCGCCAGCATGAAGCCGCCAGCGTCGAGCGCGTTCAGCGGGAACTCCCGGAACACGAACTGGATCTTGCCCGTGTCCACGTATTTCTGCTTCACGGCGGGCCAGGTCTTGAGGTGGAAGTCGCGGCAGCGGTGGCAGGTGAGCGAGGCGTATTCGATCACCGTGACCGGCGCGGAAGGCGAACCAAACGAGTTCTCCGGCAACGGCCCGGACTCCGCCAGCGCCTTCTCGGCGGCCGTCTGGGCGAAGGCGGGGCCCATGCCCGCGAGCGTGGAGGCGGCGGCGAGCAGCATCAGGTCGCGGCGGGCGATCAGGGGCATCGGTCGGGAAACTCCAGCGTGGGAGGGCTCAAGGCGGCGCGCGGACCTTAGGCGTCCGGAGCGGGATGCGCTTGAGGGTCGGCGCATCCGGCGCATCAACAGTCGGTGAAACGAAAAAACGCCCGGCGTGGGAGCCGGGCGTTTCTCGAAAGGTCAGGGTCGGGCGCCGCTCAGCGGCCCTCGTCCTCGCCCTCGTCGGAGGGGGCCTCGTCGCGGTCGCGACGGTCGCGGCGGTCGTCGTCGTCGTCCTCGGAGAAGGTCTCGAAGGCCGGGCCTTCCTCGCGGAGCGTCAGGTCCTCGCCCTCGGCCTGGCGCACGGCCTCGGCCTCGGAGCGGGCGACGTTGATCTCGACGAACACCTCGACTTCAGGGTGCAGGCGCACCGGCACCTTGTGCAGGCCGATGGTCTTGATCGGAACGTGCAGCACCACCTGGTTGCGGGCGACCGTGAAGCCCTCGGAGGTCAGCGCCTCGGCGACGTCGCGGGCCGACACCGAACCGTAGAGCTGGCCGGTCTCGCCCGCCTGACGGACGAGGATGACCGACACGCCGTCCAGCTTGCCGCCGACGGCCTCGGCCTCGTTCTTGAGCTCGAGGTTGCGGGCTTCGAGCTGGGAGCGCTGGCTCTCGAACTTCTTGCGGTTGGCCTCGTTGGCGCGCAGCGCCTTGTGATTCGGCAGCAGGAAGTTGCGGGCGTAACCGTCGCGCACGCGCACTTCGTCGCCCATCTGGCCGAGCTTGGCGATGCGTTCGAGAAGGATGACCTGCATGGGAGTTCTCCGTTTCTGTAAGCGTTGGATCGGGATGTGAGGCGAGGCGTCAGGAGCGCGGCGCGGGCGGCGGACCGCCGAAGCGCTTGCGCACGCCGATGCTGATCTCCGCGAGGCCGAGCGCCGCGAGGAACACGCCGATCCAGGGCTGGATCAGCAGCAGGGCGTAGACGCCGAACAGGATGAGCCCGCGCGTCGGCATGGCGCGGGTGGTGACGTGGATCACCGCGAGGCCGAGCAGGGCGAAGGCGACCATCAGCGTGGTCGCGAACAGCTCCGCCACCAGCCCGGCGAGACCGGGCAGGAACGAGCCGAGCATGGCCGCGAAGAAGCCGTAGGAGGCGGTGCGCGGGAAGGTCATGGCCGAGAGCTCCGGCCACGGCCGGATCAGCCGGCGCGATGCGCGGGTGACGCGGCCGGCGAGCCAGAGATTGAACAGCGTCGACACCGTCCACAGCAGCGCGAACATGATCGGCAGCAGCGCGGCCATCAGGTCGAACAGGCGGGCGCGGTCGTCCCCCGTGGGCAGGCCGGGCGTGGCCGCGCCGTCGGTGTCGAACACCCGCGTGAACATGGCCTTCAGCGCGCCCCGGAACTCCTCGAGCGAGGTTCCGACCAGCGGGATCGCGGCCGCCACCAGCAGCGCGCCGATCACGGCGGCCCACAGCACCAGCCGGCCGACCGGGTACCATTCGGTCTGGCTTTCAGTCGCGCCGGGGCGCGCCAGCAGCGCCAGATAGGCGAGCCACCAGGCGGGCAGGCCCACGGCGACGGCGTGGGCGAGGCCGCCGGTCGGTCCGCCCGCGACGCCGACCGCCACCGCCGCCCGCGCGGCGCCGATCAGCCCGGCGTGATGGCGCCAGCCGATGCCCGCGATCAGGATCGGCAGGGGCGCGATGTAGAACAGGAAAATGGCGAGGACGGAGCCCGACGCGGCCGAGGCGTAGAGCAGCGCGGACGCAAGTCCGGCGCAGAAGCCTACGAGCAGGAGGGGCGCGTTCGTCATCGGTCGTCCTGCTGTCCCGCCGGCGCAGGCGCCAGAGCGGTTAGGGCGGGGCTCATGCTTCGGCCCGGCCCAACGGCACCGTCACGAAACGGCGCTTCGGATCACTGGAGAGCGGCTTCGGCGCGGACGCCGAAGCCGGAAACGGTTGTCATCTCAAAAGGACGTCGGGGCGGCGCGGGGCCGCCCGGACCTCACTTGATGACGTAGGGCAGCAGGCCGAGGAAGCGCGAGCGCTTGATGGCGCGAGCCAGCTCGCGCTGCTTCTTGGCGGAGACCGCCGTGATGCGCGAGGGCACGATCTTGCCGCGCTCGGAGATGTAGCGCTGCAGCAGCCGCACGTCCTTGTGGTCGATCTTCGGGGCGTTGGCGCCGGAGAACGGGCAGGTCTTGCGACGACGGAAGAAGGGGCGGCGCTGGCCGCCGGACGCTGCGGCGGCCATCACTCGGCTCCCTGTTCGTCGCGGCGCGGGCCGCGGTCGTCACGGCGCGGACCACGGTCCCCGCCTTCGCGGCGGAAGCCGCCGCGCTCGCCGTCACGGCCGCCGCGGGGGCGATCGTCGCGGTCGTCGCGGTCACGGCGCTGAAGCATCGCGGACGGGCCCTCTTCGAGCTCCTCCACCTTCAGGGTAAGCACGCGCAGGATGTCTTCGCTGATGCCCTGCTGACGCTCCAGCTCGGCGACGGCGGAGGCCGGCGCGTCGATGTTGAGGAGCGTGTAGTGGGCCTTGCGGTTCTTCTTGATGCGGTAGGCGAGCGGCTTCACGCCCCAGTACTCGGTCTTGGTGACCTCTCCGCCGAGCCCCTGAAGGACGGCCTTGTACTGTTCGGTGAGCGCCTCGACCTGCTGCGCCGTCACGTCCTGGCGCGCCAGGAAGACGTGTTCGTAAAGCGGCATGAGGGCTTGAACCTTCTTGCGGTGGATCCTGCCGTCCGGCGCGAAGCCCTTCGAGCCCGCGAAGGCCCGAACAGATTCTCGAAGGCGGAGACACGGGAGGTCGGACCCGTTACGGTCCTGATCGGGCGAAGCCGAACCCTCCGTTCAGCCCCCAGCCGAACGACGCGAAGCGCGCCCTATAGAGGAATCCCCCGTGACGCGCAAGACCGCCGCCGGACCCACGACGACCGCCGGCGCGGGGTGGGCGCGGTTGGCGCGGGTCGCGACCTGGCTGATCCACGGCGCGATGGCCCTCCTCGCGCTCGGGGTCATTCTTTTCTTCGCTCTCATCGTGCTGTCGCGCACGAGCTATGACGACGACACGCCGGACGGCGCGGCGTTGCTCGCCCGGCTCGACGCGGCGCGTGCCCCGCTTGGGGATCGGGCCTCGCTCCGAACCGGGGCTCAGGTGGATCTGTCGGACGTCAACGGCGGCGCGTGGCGACAGATTTGTCTCTACGGCGGCTATCGGAACCTGACCGAGGATCTGCGGGACCGGGGCGTGGAGCTGACGCCGGCGGATGTCGCGACATGGGCGGCGAAGCGCAGGCTGTTCCGGATCAACGAGGTGGAGGAAGGCGAGTTCGGGGTCGCTGTAATCGAGGACGCCGGCCGGGTCCGTCTGCTGCATCTGAGCCGGGGGCTGGGCTCGTTTGGAGACCACTACGCCGCGTGCGTCAACCGCCCTCAAACCTCGGTTTGGGTGACGGGCGGTTGAGGCCCCGTCCGGACATCGCCGAAGCGCCCCGCTCTCCACCGTCATGCCCGCGCCTTCGCGCGGGTATCCACGATTTCAGCCGGCTGAACGGCCTGAACGTGCAAGTCGTGGATGCCCGAGACAGGCTCGGGCATGACGCGATCCTGAACGTCCGGGACGTTCAATGAGGTCAGGCTCCGACCCTCACGCGTCCTGCTGGCGCGCCTCTTCGGCCGCGGCGGCGTCGATCTCGTCGAAGGTCTCCTTCGCCACCAGCAGGGCGTTCACCGCGGCGGGGAAGCCGGCGTAGATCGCCATCTGCATGATGACCTCCACGATCTCGTCGCGGGAGAGGCCGACGTTCAGGCCGCCGCGGATGTGCCATGTCAGCTCCCGCTCCGCATGGCCGAGCGTGACCAGTGACGCGATGGTGGCGATCTGGCGGGAGCGCAGATCGAGGCCGGGGCGGGAGTAGACGTCGCCGAACGGGAACTCCACCAGATGGCGGGCGAAGTCCGGCGCGATCTCCGCGAGCCGCGCCACCACGCCCTCGCCCACCCGGTCGTGGATGCGCGACAGCGTGCGCCGTCCCCGGTCGTGGCGGCTTTCGGCTTCGTCGGTCATGGGCGCGTCTCCGGGGGTCTGGGCGGGCAGGGTTCCGGGGTTCGGCGGCCTCCGTCAATGGCCGCGGGCGGACGGGCTTCGGCGGTCCCTTGCTTGACACATGGGCCAAAGGCCTGTTTGCAGCCCGGCGAAACAAGAACAGCGGGAGTCCGCGCACGTGAGCATCGCCTTGATCTTTCCGGGGCAGGGAAGCCAGCAGGTCGGCATGGGCCGCGCGCTCGCCGACAGCTTCGCCGCCGCCCGCGCCGTGTTCGAGGAAGTGGACGCGGCGCTGGGCGAGAGCCTGTCCACGGTGATCTTCGAGGGGCCGGAGGACAGGCTGACCCTGACCGCCAACGCCCAGCCGGCGCTGATGGCGGTGAGCCTTGCGGCGCTCCGGGTGCTGGAGGCCGAGACCGGCCTCGACGTGGCCCGCCACGCCGCCTTCGTCGCAGGCCATTCGCTCGGCGAGTATTCGGCGCTCGCCGCCGCCGGCTCGCTGTCCGTCAGCGACGCGGCGCGGCTGCTGCGCGTGCGCGGCGACGCCATGCAGAAGGCGGTTCCGGTGGGCGAGGGCGCCATGGCGGCGCTGCTCGGGCTCGACCTCGACGTCGCCCGCGAGATCGCGGCCGAGGCGGCCGAGCGCGACGTCTGCGCCGCCGCCAACGACAACGCTCCGGGCCAGGTGGTGATCTCCGGCTCCAAGGCCGCGGTGGAGCGCGCCATCGCGCTGGCGAAGCCGAAGGGCGCCAAGCGCGCGGTGCTGCTGCCGGTGTCCGCGCCGTTCCATTGCGCGCTGATGCAGCCCGCCGCCGAGGCCATGCGCGAGGCGCTGGCCGGCGTGGCGATCGCGGCCCCGCGGGCGCCGCTGGTGGCCAACGTCACCGCCGGCCCGCTGACCGTGCCGGAGGCGATCAGCGCCCGGCGGGCGGGCCAGCTCGACGGCGCCGTGCGCTGGCGCGAGTCCATGGGCTTCATGGCGGGCGCGGGCGTCACCCATTTCGTCGAGATCGGCGCCGGCAAGGTGCTGGCCGATCTCGTGAAGCGCAACGCGGAGGGCGCGACCGGCGAGTCGGTCGGAACGCCCGAGGACGTGGCCCGCGTGGCCGCGGCCGGAACCTTCGTCGGAAACGCCTGAACCGCATCGATCGGGGAACGCTCATGTTCGATCTCACAGGGCGCACCGCCCTCGTCACCGGCGCCACGGGCGGCATCGGCGGGGCCATCGCCCGCGCCCTGCACGCGCGGGGCGCCGCCGTCGCCATCTCCGGCACCCGCGCCGAGGCGCTGCAGACGCTCGCCGACGAGCTCGGCGAGCGCGTCCACGTGCTCACCGCCAACCTGAAGGACGCCGCGAGCGTCGACGCCCTGCCGGGTCAGGCGGAAGCGGCGCTGGGCTCGCTGGACATCCTGGTCCACAACGCCGGCATCACCCGCGACAACCTCTTCCTGCGCATGAAGGACGAGGAGTGGGCGGACGTGATCCAGGTGAACCTCACGGCGGGCTTCCGGCTCTACCGGGCGGCGCTGAAGGGCATGATGAAGCGCCGCCGCGGCCGCCTCATCGGCATCACCTCGGTGGTGGGCGTCACCGGCAATCCGGGGCAGGGCAACTACGCCGCCTCCAAGGCCGGGCTGATCGGCATGTCCAAGTCGCTCGCGGCCGAAGTGGCGAGCCGGGGCATCACCGTGAACTGCATCGCGCCGGGCTTCATCGAGAGCCCCATGACCGACGCGCTGAACGAGAAGCAGAAGGAGGCGTCGCTCGCCCACATCCCGCTCGGCCGCTTCGGCCAGGGCGCGGAGGTGGCGGCGGCCGCGGTCTATCTCGCCAGCGACGAGGCGGCTTACGTCACCGGGCACACGCTGCAGGTGAACGGCGGCATCGCGATGGTGTGAGGCGGGACCGCCCACCGGGCCGGCGACGCCGGTTCGAGGCGAGAACGTCTTGGCGCGACTGGCGCCGGGCGGAGGGACATGGTACCAGACGCCCGGCCCGGAAACGGCGGCGGAACGGACCTCCGCCGCGCGGCCTGGCCGACGAACCGTTAGAAAGTCGTTGCCGGAACCGTCTTCCGCCTTCAAAAAGCCCTCTCGGAAGAATCGCGGCCTGCCCAACCGAACGCGGGGGCCGGGACTTCTCCACCGAGGCGATCTTCCGAAGCAGAACCACCGAAGGAATAGCTAGATGAGCGACATTGCCGAACGCGTGAAGAAGATCGTGGTCGAGCATCTCGGCGTGGACGCCGAGAAGGTCACCGAGAACGCGAGCTTCATCGACGACCTCGGCGCGGACAGCCTCGACACGGTCGAGCTGGTCATGGCGTTCGAGGAAGAGTTCGGCGTCGAGATTCCGGACGACGCCGCCGAGACCATCCTCACGGTCGGCGACGCCACCAAGTTCCTTGAGAAGAACGCCGCGCAGGCTTGATCTGCGCCGCATCGACACGGCGGGCATGATGCAGGACGGAACTCGGTTCCGGCGAGCCGCGCGATGAGGCGCGTCGTCGTCACGGGCCTCGGGCTGGTGACGCCGCTGGGTAGCGGCGTCGAGACGGTTTGGCGGCGGCTCACCGCCGGCGAAAGCGGGCTGCGGAAGATCGAGACCTTCCAGGTCGACGATCTTCCGGCGCGCATCGCCGGCGTCATCCCGCGCGGCGACGGTTCCGACGGAACCTTCAACGCCGACGACTGGATGGAGCCCAAGGAGCAGCGGAAGGTCGACGACTTCATCGTCTTCGCCATGGCGGCCGCCGATCAGGCGCTGGCCGACAGCGGCTGGACGCCGAAGACGGAGGAGGACCGCTACGCCGCGGGCGTGCTCATCGGCTCCGGCATCGGCGGCCTGCAGGGCATCGAAGAGGCGTCGCTGACGCTGCGCGACAAGGGGCCCCGCCGCCTGTCGCCGTTCTTCATCCCCGGCCGGCTGATCAACCTGGCCGGCGGCCAGGTGTCGATCCGCCACGGCCTAAAGGGGCCGAACAACGCCGTCGTCACGGCCTGCTCCACCGGCGCGCACGCCATCGGCGACGCGGCCCGGCTCATCGCGCTCGGCGACGCCGACCTGATGGTGGCCGGCGGCACCGAGTCCCCCGTCTGCCGTCTGGCGGTCGCGGGCTTCGCGGCCTGCAAGGCGCTCTCCACCGGCTTCAACGACGAGCCCACCCGCGGCTCGCGGCCCTACGACAAGGACCGCGACGGCTTCGTGATGGGCGAGGGCGCGGGCGTGGTGGTGCTCGAGGAGTACGAGCACGCCAAGGCGCGCGGCGCGAAGATCTACGGCGAAGTGATCGGCTACGGCCTCTCGGGCGACGCCTTCCACATCACCGCGCCGTCCATGGACGGCGACGGCGCCTATCGCTGCATGAAGGCCGCGCTGAAGCGCGCGGGCGTGGAGCCGGGCGCGATCGACTACGTCAACGCCCACGGCACCTCCACGCCGCTCGGCGACGAGATCGAGCTCGGGGCCGTGACCCGGCTTCTGGGGGACGCGGCGTCGCGCGCCACCATGTCCTCCACCAAGTCGGCCATCGGGCATCTGCTCGGCGCGGCCGGCGCGGTCGAGGCGATCTTCTCCCTGCTCGCCATCCGCGATCAGGTGGCCCCGCCGACGCTCAATCTCGAGAACCCGTCGGTGGAGACCGAGATCGACCTCGTGCCGCTCAAGGCCAAGCCGCTGAAGATCGACGTGGCGCTGTCGAACTCCTTCGGGTTCGGCGGCACGAACGCCTCGCTGGTGTTCCGCCGCGTCGAGGCCTGACGCGGCGAACGGCTTTCGCCACAATGACGACTAGACTGCCGGCGCCGCCATCGCGGGCCGGCGGTCGCGCCGCCCGTCACCCGCCCGTTCAGGAGGAGCGTCGAGCTTGAGCGCCGAGCCTACGCCGCCCGCCCCCCCGTCCGATCCCGTCGCGGGCCGGGGCCAGACATCCGACCGCCGCGCGCTGCGCGGCGCC
>NZ_JBHTMX010000097.1:0-11043 GCF_042679725.1 Methylopila musalis | reverse complement strand
CGACCACGCCGCCCACCAGCGCGCCGCCGGCCCGGCCGGTGGCGAGACCGCCGATGGCGGCGCCGGTGCCCGCGCCGATCAGGGCGCCCGAGAGCGTGCGTTCGTTGCGGGTTTCACCGCAGGCGGCCAGACCGAGGCCAAGGCCGGCGACGAGGGTGAGAGTGGCGATCTTCTTCATGTGCGTCCAGGCTCCCGTTGTCCAATACGGCTTCATTTAGGCGGAAGGCCGGCCTCGGCTAGAGGCCGCGGGCGCGTCTGGCGCATTGTTCCTTCAGCCGATCTTCGCCATGCGAAGCGGACCCACATACGGCGCGGCGTCGTCCGCGTCCACCGCGGCGCGCGTCTCGTGCGCCGGGTGCATGGCGTCGGCGAGCTGGAGGAAGGACGCGGCCGGCAGCGGCGGCGCGAACACGTAGCCCTGCGCCACCCGCACGCCCTTCTGGCGCAGATACTGCAGCTGCTCGAAGGTCTCGACGCCCTCGGCGATCAACTCCAGCCGCATGTCGGCGGCGAGCTTCACGAGACTGTCGACGATCGCGACCGAGTAGCGCTCGGTGCCGATGGCGTCCACGAACATCTTGTCCATCTTCATCACGTCGACGCCGAGCTTCAGCAGGTAGGACAGGCCGCCATGGCCGGTGCCCACGTCGTCGAGCGCGACTCGGGCGCCGAGCTGCTGGAGCCGCGAGATCACCACCCGCGCGCGGGCGATGTTCTGCAGCGGCTGCCGCTCGGTCACCTCGAACATGAGCTGGCTCATGCGGATCGGCGAGCCGTCGAAGATGCGCTGCACGTCGTCCACGATGTCGAGATTGTCGAAGTGGCCGGCGACCAGATTGAAGCCAAGCTCCAGATGCGGCAGGCGCCCGTAGAGCGCGCCGAGATCGTCGCGGGCCTTGGTCATCACCGCGAGCGTCATGGGGTAGATCTCGCCGCTCGCCTCCGCGAGCGGGATGAAGCGACCGGGCGGGATGACGCCGTCCCTCCGCCGCCAGCGCACCAGCGCCTCGCAGCCGATGAGCTTGCCGGACACGATGTCGATCACCGGCTGGTAATAGGGCTCGAACTCGCCGCGCCGGATCCCGTCGGCGATCTCGCGCACGGGGCCGCCGCCGCGAAACGTGATCATGGCGTAGATCAGCGCGAACAGCAGACCGACGAGCACGCCGCCGATGTTGGCGTAGACGAACAGGCCGCGGTTCGCCGCCACCAGCGCCGCCCCGGGCGTGATGATGTCGACGGTGAGCGGATAGCGCTCGGAGATCGCGGTGGAGGACAGCGAGCGGATGAACGTGGACGGCGAGCGCACGCCGTTCGGGTCGCGAAAGCGCTCCAGCAGCAGGCCGCCGTTCGGCACGCTGACGCGCATCAGGAAGTTTGCGGAGACGATGCTGCGCATGACGGAAGGGGCGAGCTTGTCCGCCGACACCACCGCCCGGTAGCCGCCGCCGCCGATGGAGGCCCGCCACGTCACCGCGAGCGCCGGCGCGCGGGAGGCGGCGATCTCCACCGCCGACACCGTCACGTCGGGCGCGAAGGCGTCATGCTCGGGCGAGAGCCGCCTCAGCGGGCCCGCGGTGCCGAAGGCGGAGCATTCGGGCGCATCGTCCGGGCCGATGACGGCGATGTCCGCCGCCCATCCGGCGTGGAAGGCGGCGTCCTTGAGCGCTTCGATCCGGGCGGGCTCGCAGGAGGGAGCGGCCCGGGCGGCCACGTCGACCAGCGTCTCCACGATGCTGTCGAGTCGGTGCTCCACGATCGAGAGCACGTCGTTCGACAGGCCGTCGGTCTCGGTCTGCGCGGCCGTGATGAGGTTGGCGGCGAGAAGGACATTGAGCGTCAGAACCGGCGCCGCGATCAGCGCGAAGCCGACTCCCAGCGCCTGTCTCCACGATGTGACGCCCTGCAACGCCGATGCCCTCTCCCACGGAGGCGCGCACCACGCGACACGTGCGCCTCCGCGTTTCTTATGGCGGGCATAGGCTTAACGGGCGGCTAACCCGCCGCGACGGCGCCGCCGATCGCCTGGGCCTCGGTCACCGCGAGCGCGGTCATGTTCACCACGCCGCGCGCCGTCACCGAGGGCGTCAGGATGTGCGCGGGCCGATCCGCGCCCACCAGGATCGGGCCGATCGGCAGCGCGTCCGACACCGCCTTGATGAGCTGGGCGCTGATGTTGGCGGCGTCGAGATTGGGGAACACCAGCAGGTTCGCCTCGCCGGTGAGGGTGGAGCCCGGCAGCAGCCGCTCGCGCAGCGCCGGGGTCAGCGCCACGTCCGCCATCATCTCGCCGTCCACCTCGAGCCCCGGCGCGCGGGCGCGGATGATCGACAGCGCCTCGCGCATCTTGCGGGACGACGGCGTGTCGTGGGACCCGAAGGTGGAGTGCGACAGAAGCGCCACCCGCGGCGCGATGCCGAAGCGCTCCACCGTGCGGGCCGCCGCGATGGCGCTCTCCGCCACGCTGTTCGCGTCCGGATCGGCGGTGACGTAGGTGTCGGTGAGGAAGTGGACGCCCCGGGCCGTGATCAGCAGCGACAGCGCCGAATAGTCCGGCACGCCGGCGGAGCGGCCGATGATCTGGTCGATGGTCTCCAGATGCTCGTGGAACCGGCCCTCGAGGCCGCAGATCATGGCGTCGGCGTCGCCGCGCACCACCGCGAGCGCCGCGATCGCCGTGGTGTCGGTGCGCACCACCGTGCGGGCGAGATCCGGCGTCACGCCCCGGCGCCCGGCGCGCTCCAGATAGAGCGCCACATAGTCGCGGTAGCGCGGGTCGTCCTCGGGATTGATGATCTCCACGTCGCCGGCGCCGAAGGTGAGGCCCCAGCGCTTGGCGCGCACCTCGATCACATGGGGGCGGCCGATGAGGACCGGCGTCGCGATGCCCTCCTCGATCGACACCTCGGCGGCGCGCAGCGCCCGCTCGTCCTCGCCGTCGGCGTAGATCACCCGCTTCGGCGCGGCCTTGGCGGAGGCGAACACCGGCTTCATCACGAAGCCGGAGCGGAACACGAAGCGGTTGAGCTGGTCCTCGTAGGCGCGGAAATCCGCGATCGGCCGGCGGGCCACGCCGCTCTCCATCGCGGCGCGGGCGACGGCCGGGGCGATGCGCAGGATGAGGCGCGGATCGAACGGGCTCGGGATCAGCGACTCCGGTCCGAACAGGCGGGTCTCGCCGCCATAGGCGCGGGCCACCACGTCGGAGGACGGCTCGCGGGCGAGCGCGGCGATGGCGCGCACCGCCGCCGCCTTCATCTCCTCGTTGATGGTGCTCGCCGCCACGTCCAGCGCGCCGCGGAAGATGTAGGGGAAGCAGAGGACGTTGTTGACCTGGTTCGGGAAATCCGAGCGGCCGGTGCAGATCATGGCGCCGGGGCTCGCCTCACGGGCCACCTCCGGCATGATCTCCGGCGTCGGGTTGGCGAGCGCCAGGATCATGGGCTTTTCGGCCATGCGCTTCACCATCTCGGGCTTCAGCACGCCGCCGGCGGACAGGCCGAGGAACACGTCGGCGCCGTCGATCACCTCGGCGAGCGTCCGCTTGTCGGTGTCCTGCGCGTAGACCGCCTTCCAGCGGTCCATCAGCGCCTCGCGGCCCAGATAGGCCACGCCCTCGATGTCGGTGACCCAGATGTTCTCGCGCCGGGCGCCCAGCGTCACCAGCAGGTTGAGGCAGGCGAGCGCCGCGGCGCCCGCGCCCGACGTCACGATCTTCACGTCGGCCAGCCGCTTGCCCGCGAGCTCAAGCCCGTTGGTGATGGCCGCCGCCACGATGATCGCCGTGCCGTGCTGGTCGTCGTGGAACACGGGAATGCCCATGCGGGCCTTGCAGGCCTCTTCCACCTCGAAGCACTCGGGCGCCTTGATGTCCTCGAGGTTGATGCCGCCGAAGGTGGGCTCCAGCGCGCAGATCACCTCGATCAGGCGCTCCGCGTTCTTCTCCGCCACCTCGATGTCGAACACGTCGATGCCGGCGAACTTCTTGAACAGGACCGCCTTGCCCTCCATCACCGGCTTGCCGGCGAGCGGGCCGATGTCGCCGAGCCCCAGCACCGCCGTGCCGTTGGAGAGCACCGCCACCAGGTTCTGCCGGGCGGTCAGCTCCGCCGCCTGGTCCGGATCCTCGGCGATGGCGTCGCAGGCCGCGGCCACGCCCGGCGAATAAGCGAGCGCCAGATCGCGCTGGTTGCCGAGCGGCTTGGTGGCCTGGATCTCGATCTTGCCCGGACGCGCGCCGGTGACGGAGGAGCCCCGGTGATACACCAGGGCGCCGGTGCGCAGGTCTTCGGACATCTGGATCGGCATTCGCGTCCCTCCCGGAAGCGGTTTTACACCGTTCGTATGGTGCGGCGTTTGCGCACGGCTTCAGCGTTTGCCTAGGGTGATTTTCAGAAAAGTTCAACGACGCGGGCGCCCGAGTGGGCCCGTTCCGCGCATGTTTCTGCTCGTCGCGCGTTCAACTTTCGCGACGGATCACCCGCGCCAGTGCTCGGCGATCCACGGCGTGGGCCGCACGTGCTTGTAGAGCTTCTTCAGGCCCTTCGCCGGCCAGCGGCCGTCGCGGGCGTCGTCCGGGTTCGGCTGGCCGGTGAAGCACACCACGCGGGCGTCGTCCGGCAGCTCCACCGCCTTCACGAAGTTGAGCGGCCAGCGCGGCATCAGGCTGTGCTTGAAGCTGACGCACCACGGCGCCGGCCAGAACGTCTTCGGCCCGATCATGCGCGAGATGTAGGTCTGGCTGTTGGGATAGGCGTTCACCACCGCCGCAGGATCGCGCATCAGCCGGTCGTAGATCTCCACGTGGGAGCCGACGTCGAAGCGGTAGACCGAGGTGTTGCCGATGTCCTTGCCCTTCTGGGTCCAGTTCTCGGCCACCACGAAATCCGCCTCGGGGGCGTAGTCGAAGAAGGCGTCCATGTCGCCGGTGACGACCACGTCGAGATCGATGAACAGCGCGCGGTCGGTCAGGCCCGGCAGCGTCTTCGCCCACAGCGACACCTTGCGCCACGGCTTCCACATGTGGGTCTGCGGCAGGTCGATCGGCGGCAGCGGATGGCACTCCACCTCCGGCCGCACGCCGGCGGGATCGTCGGTGTAGCAGACGAGGCGCATGGGCCGCGCGGTGTTGCGCGCGATCATGCCGTAGAGCGTGTTGACGTAGTCCGGCCCGTAGAGAGCGCCCCAGCGGATGCAGATGAAGGTCTGGGTCATGCGGTCTCGAACGGGGCTTTCGGGGGGACGGCGGGCGCCTGAAGGCGCGGCGCACCATGCCGCCGAACGCCTGCGTCATCAACCCGCCCCCATGACGGATCGATCCGCGCCGCCCGCTCGTTCACCATGACGCTGCGCCGCCGAATCGACCCTGTCCCGGAGACCGCCCCGCCATGACGACGAGACGCCTCCTCATCATCGCCGCCTGCGTGGTCGCGGTCCTCGGGCTCGCGGGCGTCGCCGCCCTGCCCCGCGCCGCGGACTGGTACGCCGCGCGGCAGGTGGACAAGGCGCTGAACGACATCCGGGTGCGCAGCACGGCGGTCGCGAACCGCGGCGCGGTCAGCGTCGATCTCGGCTCCCGCACCGTGTTCGTGAACGCGATCAGCGTCGAGACGCCGGGCGACGCCGGCGCCAAGGTCAGCATCGACCGCCTCGCGATCGTGCGCCCCACCTCGCTCGACGAGCGCGTCACGGCGGATCTGATCCGGTTCGAGAACCTCGTCATCGCCATCGGCAACGAAACCGTGCGCGTGCCCACGATCGAGGTGCGCGACTATTCCGGCCCGGCGCAGGGGCTCGTCAGCGCGCCCGGCGGCGGCGACGCCACCCGCACCCAGGCCGACATCGCGGCCGGCGTCTCCGCCAGCGGCGCCTCCGCGCCCGTGATCACGATGACGAACGCCCGCGTCGGCGCCGACCGCACGCTCGCCGGCCTGACCTTCGAGCGCGTCGACAGCGGCGTGGTGAGCCGCGCCACCGCCGACAGCCTCGACGTCACCGTGCCCTCGCGCCGCGACGGGGCGCCCAAGGGTCTGCAGGTCTCGACCGGCCGCCAGACCTTCCACGGCGTCAGCCTGCCGGCGCTGCTGCGGTTCCTCGCCGGCGACGGCGCGGGCGAGCGCGAACCAGCGATCGACCGGGCCGTGATCGAGCAACTGGCCGTCCGCTCGCCGACGAAGCTCGGCGGCGACGTCAGCGCCGGCGCCGACCGGCTTGAGCTGGAGAAGGTCGGCATCCGCGCCCTGCTTCACCGGGCGGTCACGCTGGAGCTGGCGCAGGACAGGGCCCAGCGCGACGAGCCGCTGACGCCGGCCGAGACCCGCCAGCAGATCATGTTCCTCACCGACAGCCTGCGCGCCGCCGCCTTCGGGCGCGTGGCCGCGACCGAGGCCGTGCTCGAGGCCTCGCCGCCCGGACGCGACCGGATCGCGGCCTCCGCGGCGCTGATCGAGGTGATCGGCTACGCCGACGCGGCTCTGGAGCGCGTTACCCTGCGCGGCGCGCAGACGCGGCAGGGCGAGCGCGACGTCAGCGCGGACGAGGCCAATCTGGAGCGGATCGACGCCGGCGGGCTGCTGGCCTACGCCGAGCGCATCGGCCGCGACGAGATCCTGCTCACCACCACGCCGCTGCCCGAGGACATGCTGAAGCTGTTCCCGCGGCTCGGCCGCGCCAACCTCAAGACCGGCGCCTGGACCGAGGGCGACTGGGCGCTCAAGGTGGGCGAAATCCGCAGCGGCGCGCGCGGCGACGCCGAGGAGCTTCCGAACCGCGCCGGCGTGCGGGTGACGAACCTCACCATGCCCGCGCCGCAGGACCGCTGGTACTCGCCCTACCTCAAGGACGCGGGCGTGGAGCGGCTGAACCTCACCTTCCGCCTGTCGGTCTCGCTGGATCCGAGCTCGCAGGTGCTGACCGTGAACGGGCTCGACTACAGCGACCCGGAGATCGCCGACGTGCATCTCGAAGGCACGCTCGCCAATGTGGACCCGGCGCTCGCGATCGAGACTGGCGGTGAGTTCGTGGACAAGTTCTCCCGCGTGGCCCTGCGCCCGATCGCGCTGCGCGTGACGGACCATGGCGGCGTGGCGGCCGCCTTCGCCGCCGGCGCCAAGGCGCGCGGCTCCACGTTCGACGACTTCCGGGAGAGCTTCACCACCGATGCGGAGACGCGGCTCACCGCCGTGCTCGGCCCCACGGCCCAGTCCTCGGCCACCGCGCTCGGCCTGTTCCTGCGCGGCGGCGGCAAGCTTGAGGCCAACATCCTGCCCCGCGCTGACGCCACGCTGCTGAACCTGATCCAGCTCGCCCGGCTCGGCCCCGAAGGCCTCGCGCAGGCGCTCGACGTGACCATCACCAGCCGCACGAACTGAGCGGACGAGGCGAGGCGCCGCCCGGACGCCATCTGGAATGCGCTGAGGGCGCGGTCCAAGCCCCGTCATGCCCGCGCCTTCGCGCGGGTATCCACGACTTCGCGCCGGACGACGGCGTGCGCGGGGCAAGTCGTGGATGCCCGAGACAAGCTCGGGCATGACGATGGGGCGTCTGAAAGGAGGTTAGAGCCTCGTCATCCCTCGCCTCGCCCGTCGACCTCTCCCCGCTGGAAAAGGCCGACGAACGACGCCGCTTACTTCTGCGGCGGGTTGAGGCGCAGGTGGAGTTCGCGCAGCTGCTTCGGGGTCGGCGCAGCGGGGGCGCCCATCAGCAGGTCTTCGGCGCGCTGGTTCATGGGGAACAGCGAGATCTCGCGCAGGTTCTGCGCGCCCGTCAGCAGCATCACGATGCGGTCCACGCCCGCCGCCATGCCGCCATGGGGCGGGGCGCCGTACTGGAACGCGCGGTACATGCCGCCGAACCGGTCGATCACGGTCTGCTCGTCATAGCCCGCGAGCTCGAACGCCTTCACCATGGCCTCCGGCCGGTGGTTGCGGATGCCGCCGGACGCGATCTCGAAGCCGTTGCAGGCGATGTCGTACTGGAACGCCTTGATGGTGAGCGGGTCCTGCCCGGTCAGCGCGTCCATGCCGCCCTGGGGCATGGAGAACGGGTTGTGCGAGAAGTCGACCTTCTTCTCGTCCTCGTTCCACTCGTAGAACGGGAAGTCCACGATCCAGGCCAGCTCGAACCGGTCGTGGTCCACGAGCTTCAGCTCCTCGCCGGCCCGGGTGCGGGCGAGCCCCGCGAACTTCACGAACTTCGCCGGATCGCCCGCCACGAAGAAGGCGGCGTCGCCGGCGCCGAGGCCGAGCTGCTGGCGAATGGCCTCGGTGCGCTCCGGGCCGATGTTGTTCGCGATCGGGCCGGCGCCGTCGATCTTCTGATAGCGGCTGGAGAACTCCGCCAGGCGCTTCGGATCGAGATAGGCGAGCAGGCTGGTGTCGAGATTGGTCGTGTCGATGGTCGCGGCCGGCTCCCCGCCGTCGCGCCACATCACATAGCCGAGGCCCGGCTGGCCCTCGCTCTGGGCCCAGGAGTTCATGCGGTCGCAGAAGGCGCGGCTGCCGCCGGTGGGCGCGGGGATGGCCCACACCTGATGGCCCTCCGTCTCCAGCAGGCGCGAGAACACCTTGAAGCCCGAGCCGCGGAAATGCTCCGACACGTCCTGCATGACGATCGGGTTGCGCAGGTCCGGCTTGTCGGTGCCGTACTTCCGCAGCGAGTCCGCATAGGGAATGCGCGGCCAGTTCTTGGTCACGGGCTTGCCGGCGGCGAAGTCCTCGAACACGCCGGTGATCACCGGCTCAATGGCGGCGAAGACGTCCTCCTGCTCCACAAAGCTCATCTCGAGGTCGAGCTGGTAGAACTCGCCCGGCAGACGGTCGGCGCGGGGGTCCTCGTCGCGGAAGCAGGGCGCGATCTGGAAGTAACGGTCGAAACCGCTCATCATCAGCAGCTGCTTGTACTGCTGGGGCGCCTGCGGCAGGGCGTAGAACATGCCCGGATGAATGCGGCTCGGCACCAGGAAGTCGCGCGCGCCCTCGGGGCTCGACGCGGTCAGGATCGGCGTCTGGAACTCGAAGAAGCCGCCGGCCTTCATCTTGGCGCGCATGGCGTCGATGATGGCACCGCGGGTCATGATGTTCCGGTGCAGCTTCTCGCGCCGCAGGTCGAGGAAGCGGTACTTGAGCCGCGTCTCCTCCGGGTACTCCTGATCGCCGAACACCGGCAGCGGCAGGTCCGCCGCGGGACCGAGCACCTCGATCTCCTTGACGTAGACCTCGACCTCGCCGGTGGGCAGCTCCGGGTTCTCGGTGCCGGCCGGGCGGGTGCGCACGAGGCCGTCGACACGGATCACCCATTCGGCGCGCACGGTCTCGGCCAGCGCGAAAGCCGGGCTGTCCGGGTCCGCCACCACCTGGGTCAGGCCGTAATGGTCGCGCAGATCGATGAACAGCACGCCGCCGTGGTCGCGCACGCGGTGGACCCAGCCGGACAGCCGGATGGTCTCGCCCACATGCGCGGACCGGAGCGCGCCGCAGGTGTGGGAGCGGTAGCGATGCATCGTCACGTGGAATGGTCCCGGGATCGTTCGGCGGCGGGCGGAAAAAGTCGCGGGACCACGGCATGGCGGCGCCGGGCCTGTCAAGTTTTGCGGGCTTCACCGTCTCTTCGGCGCGGCCGCCCCGCCGTGGTCGTGCGCCGTCAACCTTACACGGAGGTCGCGCCCTCGGCGCCACAGACTCGCGCGCCCGACTCCGCTATATGCGATGTCCAAGATGATGATCACGACCACCGATGACCTTCGCGCCGCCTGCGCGCGTTTCGCCCACGCCGACTTCGTCACCGTGGACACCGAGTTCCTGCGCGAGACGACCTTCTGGCCGAAGCTCTGCGTGGTGCAGATCGCCGACGCCGAGGGGCCGGTGGTGGTGGACGCGCTGGCGCCCGACATCGACCTCGCGCCCCTGTTCGCGCTGATGGCGGACGAGACGGTGCTGAAGGTGTTCCACGCCGGCCGACAGGATATCGAGATCTTCCACCATCTGGCCGGGCTGGTGCCGGCGCCGGTGTTCGACACCCAGGTCGCGGCCATGGTGCTCGGCTTCGGCGACTCCATCTCCTACGACCAGCTGGTGCAGCGCACGGCGGGCGTCACGCTCGACAAGTCCTCCCGTTTCACGGACTGGAGCCGCCGTCCGCTGTCCGACGAGCAGGTGGAGTACGCCATCGCCGACGTGACGCATCTGCGCACGGTCTACGCCAGGCTGTCCGCCGACCTCGCCAAGCGCGGCCGCGCCGACTGGCTGAGCGAGGAGATGGAGACGCTCACCTCCCCCGCCACCTACGCCTCCGAGCCGGACGACGCCTGGCGGCGCTTCCGCTCGCGGGTGAAGAAGCCCCGCGACCTCGCGGTGCTGATGGAGGTGGCGGCCTGGCGCGAGCGCGAGGCGCAGGGGCGCGACGTGCCCCGCTCTCGCATCCTGAAGGACGACGCGCTGCTGGAGGTCGCGACCCGCGCACCCAAGACGGTCGAGGCGCTGGGGTCGCTGCGCGCCTTCCCGCGCGGTTACGAGCGCTCCCGCGCGGGGCAGGAGATCCTGGAGGCGGTCGCGCTCGGCCTCGCCCGCGATCCCGCCGACCTGCCGCCGCTGGAGCGCGACCGCGGCGCCTCGCCCATGAGCGGCGCGACGGTCGAGCTTCTCAAGGTGCTGCTCAGGATGATCGCCGAGAAGAACGGCGTCGCCGCCAAGATCATCGCGAGCGTCGAGGATCTGGAGCGCATCGCCGGCGACGACCAGTCGGACGTGGCGGCGCTCAAGGGCTGGCGGCGGGAGCTGTTCGGCGACAGCGCGCTCAAGCTCAAGGCCGGCGCGCTGGCGCTGGCGCGGGAGCGCGGCCGGGTGGTGGCGCTGGAGCGCTACCCGTCCGACGAAGGCCCCCTCCCCGCGCCCCAACCCCGCCGCCGCCGCGGCGGAGGCCGCGCGCCGACGGTTACGGAGTGAGCCGGAGAGGTTTGGCGCGCCGGACCTCGATGCGCGCACGTTGTGGTGAGTTAGAAGCTACGGCGTGGGAGAAGCGACCACATCTGACGCGCGGGGGGGGGCG
>NZ_JBHTMX010000096.1:0-11230 GCF_042679725.1 Methylopila musalis | reverse complement strand
CCGCCAGTGGCCGCCCTCCGCCGCGAGATCGAGCGTCACGCCGCGGGCCACGTCGCCGGACGCCACCACGCTCGCGAGATCGAGCGTCACGGCCATGTCGAGCGGCGGCCGGGCGAAGGGGGAGAGCGCCTCGCCCAGCGCCGCGATCCGGGCGGCCGCGCCGTCGCCTTCTGTGGTGTTCCCCGTGCGGTCGAGATCGATCTGGCGGGCGGCGAGCGCCAGATCGAGCCGCGGCTTCGGCGCCAGCGTCAGCGCGCCGTCGCCCGCGAGCTTCAGGGCCTTCTCCTCCGGTCCCCGGCGCAGATCGAGCGCGGAGAGCTGAAGCCGCTCGGCGTCGCCGGCGATCTTTCCGCCCACGCGCCAGGGCTGCGGCCCGGCGCCGTCGCGCCCGGCGGGCCGCGCCAGCACGATCTGGCCGTCGAGGCGCGGGCGCTTGGCGAGCGTCAGCACGCCGTCGAGATCGAAGGTCTCGGGCCGGCCGTCCAGCGCCGCCGACAGCTTGAGGCGCAGGTTTCCGGCGGCGTCGGCCCGGCCGGTGGAGAGCCGCAGCGTTCCGGGGCCGAGCGCGCTGGCCGCATGGCCCTCGAAGCGGAACGGACCTTTCAGCGAGCCCGCTTCCGCGAAACCGGAGACGGCGGAGATCGTCACCCGCCCGGCGGGCGCGGAGATTTCCACCCGGCCGTCCTCGATCTCGGCGCGGGCGAAGGAGATGCGCTCGCCCCCGGCGCCGGCGCCGGGACCGCGCGGCGCGCGCACGGCGCCGTCCGCCCCGACCGAGAGCAGCAGCCGCGGCCGCACCAGCCGCACGCGCTCCGCGTTGAGATCGCCCCGCAGCAGCGCGCCGATGGAGAGCGTCAGCTCCACTTCGTCGGCGATCAGCCGGCCCTCGCCGTCGCCCGCCGACAGGCCGCGCACGCGCAGGTAAGGGCTCGGCAGCAGGCGCACGTCCACGGGGCCGGCGACGGTCGCCGGCGCGCCGAGCAGCGCGCCCGCCTGCCGCGCCACCTCGTCGCGATAGGCGCTCCAGTCCACGAACAGCGGCCCCACCAGCGCGGCGGCGAGCGCGAGCACGAGCGCAAGCCCCAGTGCGGTCAGCGTGTTGTTCACGACGAGCTTCCGTTGCAAGGCGTGGAGGGACGGCGGACGTTACACGAAAGCGCGGCTCCGGGTGGAGTGACGAAACGCGCTCCTGCTCCGCGCCCGTCCGGAGTCGCTTTTCACGGCCCGCTGGGCTCTAACCGCGGCCACGTCCAACAGCCCGGCCAGGGGATCCATGACCGACAGCGCCTTCGTAACGCCGCCGCTTGCGATCGAGCCGTCCTTTCTCGACCACAACGGCCACGTCAACATGGCCTATCACCTCGTGCTGGTGGACCGGGCGATCGACCTCGCCTTCTCCGCCTTCCGCGCCGGCCCCGACGAGTATGGCGCGACCTATGGCCTGACGACCTTCACCGGCGAGATGCACGTGCGCTATCTGGCAGAGATGCACGCGGGCGACGAGATCGTCGGCCGGGTGCTGCTCACGGAGGCGGACGCCAAGCGCGTCATTTGGACCGTGGAGCTTCTCCGGACGGCGGACGGCGCGGTGGTGACGACCGTCGAGGGCGTGACCCTGTCGGTGTCGATCGCGACGCGGCGGGTGACGCCGTTCCCGGACGAGCTTCAGGCGCTGATCGCGGCGCGGGTGGCGCAGGACCGGGAGGCGACCGCCGCGCTCGACTGGCGCGGGCGCGCGGTGGGCATGGCGCGCTGACAGGAACCTATGGCGAACGCAGGGCCTCGCAATCGGCGCCGTGGGGCGCCATCTTGAGCGCTGATCGCGCGCTCAGCCGAATCGGCGCGCGCGCCTCCTGATCCGATCGCCGCGAAAGACCCGACGCCGTTGTCCGCATCCTCCGCCTATCCGTTCGATCCGCTGTCCGAGGCGGACGACGTCGTTCCGGCGCCGCGCCCCGGCGGCATCGCTGCCCGCGCCGCCGCCATGGCGCGGCCGGCGGCGACGGCCGACTACCTCTCCGGCCTGAACCCGGAGCAGCGCGAGGCGGTGGAGACGCTGGACGGGCCGCTGCTGGTGCTGGCGGGCGCGGGCACCGGCAAGACGCGGGTGCTCACCACCCGCATCGCCCACATCCTCGCGCTCGGCCTCGCCCGGCCTTACGAGATCCTCGCCGTCACCTTCACCAACAAGGCCGCGCGGGAGATGCGCGAGCGCGTGGGCAAGCTGCTGGGGCAGGCGGCCGAAGGCATGCAGTGGCTCGGCACCTTCCACTCCATCGGCACGCGCATCCTGCGCCGCCACGCGGAGCTGGCCGGGCTCGCCTCCAGCTTCACCATCCTCGACACCGACGACCAGATCCGTCTGCTGAAGCAGGTGCTCTCCGCCGAGAACATCGACGACAAGCGTTGGCCCGCGCGCCAGCTCGCCTTCGCCATCGACGGCTGGAAGAACCGGGCGCTGTCGCCGAAGGACGTGCCGGCGGGCGAGGGCCAGAGCTTCGCCAACGGCCGCGGCGCCGAGCTTTACGCCATCTATCAGGCCCGGCTGAAGCAGCTCAACGCCGTGGACTTCGGCGACCTGCTGCTGGAGCCGATCCGGCTGTTCCGGGAGCACCCGGACGTGCTGGAGCAGTACCATCGCCGCTTCAAATACATGCTGGTGGACGAGTATCAGGACACCAACGTGGCGCAGTATCTGTGGCTCAGGCTGCTGGCGCGGGGCTCATCCAACCTCGCCTGCGTCGGCGACGACGACCAGTCGATCTATGGCTGGCGCGGCGCCGAGGTGGAGAACATCCTGCGCTTCGACCGGGATTTTCCAGGCGCCAAGGTGGTGCGGCTCGAACGGAACTACCGCTCCACCGGCCACATCCTGAACGCCGCCTCCCATCTCATCGCGCACAATCAGGGCCGCCTCGGCAAGACGCTGAAGCCCCAGATCGAGCTTGGCGACAAGGTGACGGTGGCCGGCGCCTGGGACTCCGGCGAGGAGGCGCGCCAGATCGGCGACGAGATCGAGGCGCTGCAGGGCAAGGGCCACACGCTGGACGAGATCGCCATTCTGGTGCGGGCCTCGTTCCAGATGCGCGAGTTCGAAGAGCGCTTCATCACGCTCGGCCTGCCGTACCGGGTGGTCGGCGGCCCGCGCTTCTACGAGCGCGCCGAGATCCGCGACGCCATGGCCTATCTGCGCGTGGTGGCGAGCCCGGCGGACGGTCTCGCCTTCGAGCGCATCGTCAACACGCCGAAGCGCGGCCTCGGCGACGCGGCGCTGAAGCAGATCACCGAGCGCTCCCGCGCCGACGAGGTTCCCATGCTGGAGGCCGCCCGGCGGCTGGTGGCGGGGCCGGATCTCAAGCCGAAGCCGAAGGCGGCGCTGAAGGAGCTGGTGCAGGCCTTCGACCGCTGGGCGGCGCTGGTGGACAACATTCCCCAGTCCGAGCTCGCCGAGCGGGTGCTGGAGGAGAGCGGCTACACCGACATGTGGACTAAGGACCGGTCCGCGGAGGCGCAGGGGCGGCTCGAAAACCTGAAGGAGCTGGTGCGCTCCATGGAGCCGTTCGAGAACCTGCGCGGCTTCCTCGAACATGTGTCGCTGGTGATGGACGTGGATTCCGGCCGCGGCGAGGACGCCGTGACCATCATGACGCTGCACGCCGCCAAGGGGCTCGAGTACGACACCGTGTTCCTGCCCGGCTGGGAGGAGGGGCTGTTCCCCCATCAGCGGGCGCTGGACGAAAGCGGCCGCGCCGGCCTCGAGGAAGAGCGGCGGCTGGCTTACGTGGGGCTGACCCGCGCCCGGCGGCGCGCCAAGGTGTGGTTCGCCTCCAACCGCCGCATCCACGGGCTGTGGCAGTCGTCGATCCCGTCCCGCTTCCTGGATGAGCTGCCGGAAACCGACGTGGACGTGGTCGAGGCCCCGGCCGCGTACGGCGGCGGGTCCTATGGCGGCATGGGCGGCGCCCACGGGGCCAGCCGCTTCGACAAGGCGGAGCCCTTCACCTCGACCTACGACACGCCGGGCTGGCGCCGGGCGCAGGACAACCGCGCCGCTGCCTCGCCCGGTCCCGGCGCGCGCCGGGGCGGCCCGCTCACCATCGAGGGCGAACTGGTGGCCTCGTCCTCCGCGCCGCGCTCCGCCTTCGCGGAGGGCGCGCGGGTGTTCCACCAGAAGTTCGGAACCGGCACGGTGGTGGAGGTGGACGGCAACAAGCTGACCGTCGCCTTCGACAAGGCCGGGCACAAGCGCGTGGTCGACAGCTTCGTCAAGGCCGCGTGAAGCTCTACGCCGTCTCCGATCTTCACCTGTCCTCCGCCGTGAACCGCGCGGCGCTGGCGACGTTCGACGCGCGGCCCGAAGACTGGCTGATCGTGGCCGGCGACGTGGGCGAAACCGAGGACCATCTGAACCTCGCGCTCGACACGCTGCAGCCGCGCTACGCCCAGCTCGTCTGGACGCCGGGCAACCACGAGCTCTGGCGGCTGCCGCGCTCCTCGCCCGGCGGGGTGGAGCGCTACGAGCGCATGGCGGCGCTCTGCCGGGCGCGGGGCGTGCTGACGCCGGAGGACCCCTATCCGGTGGTCGCGTTCGGGGACCGGACCGTGCGGATCGCGCCGCTGTTCACGCTGTTCGACTACAGTTTCCGGCCGGACCACGTGGCGCTGGAGGACGTGATCCTCTGGGCGCGCGAGGACGGCATCGGCAGCGTGGACGAGGTGCGGCTCGATCCGGCGCCCCATCTCGATCGCGCCGCCTGGTGCCGGGCGCGCTGCGCGGAGACCGAGCGGCGGCTTGACGCCGCCTGCGCCGACGGGCTGCCCACCGTGCTCGTCAACCACTGGCCGCTGCGGCCTCAGGACGTGCGCCTGCCGAGCATTCCGCGCTTCGCGCCCTGGTGCGGCACGACCCTGACCCGCGACTGGCCCACGCGCTTCAACGCCTGCGCGGTCATCTACGGCCATATCCACATGCGGGGCGTGAAGCGCGAGGCCGGCGTCGCCTATCACGAGGTCTCGCTCGGCTATCCCCGCGACTGGGAGGGCCGGGTGGAGCCGAGGGACTGCGTGCGGCCGATTCTGTGAGCTACGCCGTCCTGCCCGCGCCTTCGCGCGTGCGCCGCTGCCCTCTTCGTCATGCCCGAGCTTGTCTCGGGCATCCACGACTTCGGGCCGCTCGCGGGTACAGGAAGTCGTGGATACCCGCCTGCGGCGGGCATGACGAAGAGGGGCTGAGCAGAGCCCCCTTCACGGCCGCGTCACGCGGCGCAGCGTCAGGTTCAGGCGGCCGCCCTGCGGCAGCAGGTCGGAGGTTCCGGCGATCACCCGGTCGACGCCGTGGAAGGCGAGGCGGGCCTCGCCCGCGAGCGTCATGGCGTCGCCGGAATGGAGCCGGAACGAGCGCGTCGGGTCGTTCCGCTTAAGCCCGCCGATGCGGAACAGCGCCGAATCGCCCAGCGACAGCGACACCACGGGGGCGTCGAAGTCCTGCTCGTCCCGGTCCTGATGCAGCCCCATGCGGGCGCCCGGCGCGTACCAGTTCACGAGACAGGCTTCGGGCGGATGGGCGTAGCCGCCGAGCGCGGCCCACGCGTCGAGCAGCAGCGGCGGCAGAGCGGGCCAGGGCCGGCCGGTTTCGGGATGGGTCGGCTGGTAGCGGTAGCCGTCCCGGTCGGAGACCCAGCCGAGCGGGCCGAGATTGGTCATCCGCACGGAAAAGGGCTGTCCCGTCCGTGGCATGGTCGGGGTGAACAGCGGCGCGTCGCGGACCGCCTCCCGCAAGGCGTCGAGCAGCGCAAGCTGGGCGTCCGCGTCCAGATAACCGGGATGGACCCGCGCGCCGAGGCAGGTGAACGGCTCCGCCGCGCTGGCGCGCCCGAGCGGAAGGGGGAGCGCGGCGGGCGCGTCCGGATCGTTCGAATTCGAACCGCTCACGCCCGTGTCATCTCCCGCCTTGCGGCCCCGAAATCGCCTCCTTATATACCCGCCGACCCCGCGAAATCGCGGATTTTTCAAGGAACCGGCGGGCCGCATCTCGTCCCAACGGGCGTCGTGCGCAAGGTCGCTACGGGGCCGCTCCGGTTCGCTTAACGCGTGAGAGAGGACTTCAGACTCATGGGCAAGGTCATCGGCATCGACCTCGGAACCACCAACTCCTGCGTCGCCGTGATGGACGGGTCGCAGGCCCGGGTCATCGAGAACTCCGAAGGCGCGCGCACCACGCCGTCCATCGTCGCCTTCGTCGACGGCGGCGAGCGCCTCGTGGGCCAGCCGGCCAAGCGGCAGGCGGTGACCAACCCCGACAAGACCATCTTCGCGGTGAAGCGCCTCATCGGCCGCCGCTTCGACGACCCGACCGTCGAGAAGGACAAGAAGCTCGTCCCCTACAAGATCGTGGCCGGCGGCGACGGCGACGCCTGGGTCGAGGCGGACGGCAAGTCCTACTCCCCGGCGCAGATCTCCGCCTTCACCCTGCAGAAGATGAAGGAGACGGCCGAGGCCCATCTCGGCCAGAAGGTCGATCAGGCCGTCATCACCGTCCCGGCCTACTTCAACGACGCCCAGCGTCAGGCCACCAAGGACGCCGGCCGCATCGCCGGCCTCGAGGTGCTGCGCATCATCAACGAGCCGACGGCGGCCGCGCTCGCCTACGGCCTCGACAAGAAATCCGCCGGCGTCATCGCGGTCTACGACCTCGGCGGCGGCACCTTCGACGTGTCGATCCTCGAGATCGGCGACGGCGTGTTCGAGGTGAAGTCCACCAACGGCGACACCTTCCTCGGCGGCGAGGACTTCGACATGCGGCTCGTCAGCTACTTCGCCGACGAGTTCAAGAAGGAGAACGGCATCGACCTGCGCAACGACAAGCTCGCCCTTCAGCGCCTGAAGGAGGCGGCCGAGAAGGCCAAGATCGAGCTGTCGTCTTCCGCCCAGACCGACATCAACCTGCCCTATATCACCGCCGACGCCACGGGTCCGAAGCACCTGACGCTGAAGCTCACCCGCGCCAAGTTCGAGAGCCTGGTCGACGATCTCGTCCAGCGCACCATCGAGCCGTGCAAGGCCGCGCTCAAGGACGCCGGCCTCTCCGCGGGTCAGATCGACGAAGTGGTGCTGGTCGGCGGCATGACGCGCATGCCGAAGATCCAGGAGGTGGTGAAGCAGTTCTTCGGCAAGGAGCCCAACAAGGGCGTCAACCCGGACGAGGTGGTCGCCATCGGCGCCGCGATCCAGGCCGGCGTTCTGCAGGGCGACGTGAAGGACGTGCTGCTGCTGGACGTGACTCCGCTGTCGCTCGGCATCGAGACGCTCGGCGGCGTGTTCACGCGCCTGATCGACCGCAACACCACGATCCCGACCAAGAAGAGCCAGACCTTCTCCACCGCGGAGGACGGCCAGACCGCGGTCACGATCCGCGTGTTCCAGGGCGAGCGCGAGATGGCGGCGGACAACAAGATCCTCGGCCAGTTCGACCTCGTGGGCATTCCCTCGGCGCCGCGCGGCATGCCGCAGATCGAGGTGACCTTCGACATCGACGCCAACGGCATCGTCAACGTGTCCGCCAAGGACAAGGCGACGAACAAGGAGCAGCAGATCCGCATCCAGGCCTCGGGCGGCCTGTCGGACGCCGACATCGAGAAGATGGTCAAGGAGGCCGAGGCCAACGCCGAGGCCGACAAGAAACGCCGCGCGGGCGTGGAGGCCAAGAATCAGGGCGAGGCCCTGATCCACTCCACCGAGAAGACGCTGACCGACCTTGGCGACAAGGCCCCGGCCGGCGACAAGGCGGCGATCGAGGCGGCGATCGCGGAGCTTCGCGAGGCGCTGAACGGCGACGACGTGGAGGCCATTCAGGCCAAGACCAACGTCCTGCTTCAGGCCTCCATGAAGCTCGGCGAGGCGGTGTACCAGCAGGGCGAGGGCGCTTCCGCTGATGCGGGCGCTTCGGCCGGCGGCCAGCAGCCGAAGGACGACGTGGTGGACGCCGACTTCGAGGAAGTGGACGACAAGAAGAAGTCCGCGTGATCTGACGGCAATCATGGCGGTCTCCGGCGCGCGATCCCGCGCGTCGGGGGCCGTTTTCGCATGGTCCGGGCGCTTCGCCGCGCGAACGCCGGACGAAGGCTTGGATCGTCGGGGGCGGGCTTCGGCCGCCGTCGGGGATGACGGTGTCCGACCGCGCAGCGGCGCGGTCCGGGACGGGTGGACGGATGTCGAAACGCGATTTCTACGAAGTGCTCGAAGTGGAGCGCACCGTGACCGAGCAGGAGCTCAAGGTCGCGTTCCGCAAGTCCGCGATGCGCTGGCACCCCGACCGCAACGCGGGCGACCCCGAGGCGGAGGCCCGGTTCAAGGAGGTCAACGCCGCCTACGAGTGCCTGAAGGACCCCCAGAAGCGCGCGGCCTATGACCGCTTCGGCCACGCCGCCTTCGAGCAGGGCGGCGGCTTCGGCGGCGGCGGGCCCGGCGGCGCCGACATGTCGGACTTCATGTCCGACATCTTCGAGAGCTTCTTCGGCGGGGGCGGCGGCCGCGGCGGTCGGTCCTCCGGCGGGCGCGAGCGCGGCGCGGACCTGCGCTACAACATGGAGATCTCGCTGGAGGACGCGTTCCTCGGCAAGACCGCCCAGATCCGCATTCCCACCAGCGTGACCTGCGAGGCCTGCTCGGGCACGGGCGCCAAGCCCGGCTCCAAGCCCCGCCAGTGCGGCACCTGCGGCGGCGCGGGCAAGGTGCGGGCGAGCCAGGGCTTCTTCCTGATGGAGCGCACCTGCCCCACCTGCGGCGGGCGCGGCGAAATCATCGACGATCCCTGCGACGCCTGCTCGGGCGCCGGCAAGATCACCCGCGAGCGCACGCTGGAGGTGGCGATTCCGCCCGGCGTCGAGGACGGCACCCGCATCCGCCTGAGCGGCGAGGGCGAGGCCGGGACACGGGGCGGCCCGTCCGGCGATCTCTACATTTTCCTGTCGATCGAGCAGCACCCGCTGTTCCAGCGCGACGGCGCGGACCTTTATTGCCGCGTGCCGATCGAGATGACGACGGCGGCGCTCGGCGGCTCGTTCGAGGCGCCCACCATCGACGGCGGCGGGGCCAAGGTGAAGATCCCCGAGGGCACCCAGTCCGGCATGCAGTTCCGCCTCAAGGGCAAAGGCATGCCGGTGCTGCGCTCCAAGGAGGTCGGCGACATGTACATCCAGGCGGTGGTGGAGATTCCCCAGAAGCTCACCCGCCGCCAGCGGGAGCTGCTGGAGGCCTTCGCCGCCGAGGCCTCCGAGGCGAACCATCCGGAGTCGAACGGCTTCTTCAGCCGGGTGAAGGAGTTTTTCGGCGGAACGTGACGTCGGCGCACTTGTCACAACCGCGCTATCTTGTTTGTCGTAAGACTCGAACGCATCATCGGCGCCGCGTCACGATCCGGAGCACCGTCCCATATGCTTGAACCCGCCCGGACTTCGCAGCGGCGCCTCGGGTCCGCCCGCAAGCGCATCGATCTGGCCGACGAGGCCCGCTTCCTGAAGTCATGGTTCGACAAGCCGCTCGTCACCGGCGCGGTCAGTCCCTCCGGCAAGGCGCTCGCCCGGATGATGGCGCGCTACGTGGAGCCGGAGCACGACGGCAAGGTGCTGGAGATCGGGCCCGGCACCGGCCCCGTCACCGAGGCGCTGCTGGAGCGGGGCGTGGCGCCCGAGCGGCTGGTGCTGATCGAGTTCAACGAAGAGTTCGTGCCGCTGCTGCGCCGGCGCTTTCCGGGCGCGACGGTGGTGCAGGGCGACGGCTACGCCGCGCGCGACACGCTGGCCGGCCTCGTGGACGCGCCGCTCACCGCCACCGTCTCCAGCCTGCCGCTGCTGACCAAGCCCGTGCGCCAGCGCGTGGCGCTGCTGGAGCAGTGCTTCGACATGTCCCGCGCGGGCGCGCCCTTCATCCAGTTCACCTATGGCCTCGTGCCGCCGATCCCCCGTGAGGCGATCGGAAGCATCACCACCGCGGGCTCGCCGCGGGTGTGGATGAACCTGCCGCCGGCGCGCGTCTGGACCTACCGTCGCTCGGCCTGATCCTCCCGCGCGGTTGAAACGGACTTCGCTCCTGCCGTAAGGAAGCCTGTCGTCGCGCGGCCGTCGCCGCGGGCGCGAAGCCGTGAGGAAACGCCATGACCGCCCCCAAGATCGTCGTGCTGGCCGGATCCATCCGCTCGGGCTCCATCAACGAGAAGCTCGCCGCCGTCGCGGCCGAGGCGCTGCGCGACGCGGGCGCCGAGGTGTCGCACATCTCGCTGAAGGACTACCCGCTGCCGATCTACAACGGCGACCTGCAGTCGGCGGAAGGGATCCCGGACGCCGCCAAGGCGCTGGTCGATCTGTTCGTCGCGCAGCAGGGCGCCTTCGTGGTCAGCCCGGAATACAACGCCAGCTTCACGCCGCTGCTGAAGAACACGTTCGACTGGATGTCGCGCGTCACTCTCGAGGGCAAGCCGCCGCTGCCCGCGTTCAAGACCAAGGCCTTCGCGCTCGGCGCGGTGTCCGGCGGCGCCATGGGCGGCTATCGCGGCCTGACGCAGCTGCGCGCCTACATGGAACTCGGCCTCGGCGCGCTGGTGCTGCCGGAGATGGTGGCGGTCGGCAACGCCGGCGAGGCGTTCACGCCCGAAGGCGGCCTCGCCAACCCCCGCACCGCCGGCTTCCTGAAATCCGTTGTCGGCGGTCTGGTCGAGCACGCCGGACGCTTCGCATGACCGTGCGGGACGTGCGCGACCGGCTGATCGTCGGGCTCGACGTCGCGACCGTCGAGGAGGCGGAGGCCATGGTGCTCCGCCTCGGCGACACGGTGACCTTCTACAAGATCGGCTTCGAGCTGGCGCTGGCCGGCGGCCTCGTGCTGGCGGAGCGGCTGGCGGGGTCCGGCAAGAACGTGTTCGTGGACCTGAAGCTGCACGACATCGGCCAGACGGTGGAGAAGGCGACGCGGCAGGTGGCGCGGCTCGGCGCCACCTTCCTCACCGTGCACTCCTATCCCCAGACGCTGAAGGCCGCCGCCGCCGGCCGCGGCGACAGCGGGCTGAAGGTGCTCGGCGTGACGGTTCTGACCTCGTGGGACGCCGCCGACGTGGCCGAGGCCGGCTTCTCCGACACGCCGGAACGGCTGATCGCCCGCCGCGTGGGCCACGCCCGCGCCGCCGGCGTCGACGGCGTGATCTGCGCGCCGACCGACCTCGCCATCGTGCGCGACGCGG
>NZ_JBHTMX010000095.1:0-11269 GCF_042679725.1 Methylopila musalis | reverse complement strand
CGACGCCCGCGGGCGCCGGATCGACGCTGCCGGTGGTCTCGGGCGCGCCCAGCAGCGCGCCGCTGGCGTCGTGGGGCTCGGCCTCCGCCGTCTGGGCGGACGCGACGCCGGCCGCGCAGGCGGCGGCGAAGGTCAGGGCCAGAAAGAGGCTGCGGTCGGACAAGGCCGGTCTCCTCGCGTCAGGCCGGCATGGGCCGGCTCAGGCGCGAGGATCGGCGAACAGGGTAAACAAAGTCGGAAGGCGCCGCCTAAAACAGCCCTTAACCCGAAGGCGCGAGGGAAAGTGATCAATAATATGATGATTTATATATCAAAATAATTCTTCTTCATTTGACGGTGAAGCATCCGTCGCTTAAAAAAGACACATCCTTCTTGAACGGGAATAAGTCGCCCTCATCCATTATAGCGAGGACTTTTCTATGCTCGTTTCTGACGACGGTCTGCTGCTCGGGGAAAAATCCGTTTCGGAGGCGAAAATAGGTCATGGCTACCCAGCCATTTTGGGCTCCAACAAGATACAAGGAATTATCCGTAAAATAACACAGCTTCTCTCCGACTTCGTACTGCTGCCTCATGCAGGAGGCCGAACGGCAGACCGACGTCTCACCGATGTAAAGGACAGCAGCAACGATCGCAGAGGCGACAAGGAACCCGTTCAGGAGATTGGAGGTGAGCGTCCATCTGCCGCGCAATGCTGAACGCTCACGTTCCTATGACGTCGTCGCTCACCCGCCGGTGGCGAAATGGGCCTGCAGGCGGGTGCGGATCTTTTCGGCGATCTGGGTCGCGGCGCGGTCTTCGGCGTCGCGCTGGGCGCGGATGTTGGCGAAGCGCTGCAGCGTGAAGGCGTAGGACACGGTCGCGAACTCCTGACCGGTCAGGATCGTGTCCAGCTTGCCGTAGGGCTTCAGCTCGTAGTTCACCAGCAGCGACACCGTGCGGGTCTCGGGCTGGCCAGTGTAGGGGTCGACGATCGGCGACTGGCCGCGCTGCACCACGCCCATGTCGAGCCGGTAGGACGGCCCCTGCAGCGCGCCGCCGCCCCGGAGCAGGAAGATCAGCTCGTTGCGCAGCTTGCCGCCGATCCGGCCCTCGATGGGCTTGATCTCGACCGAGGCCAGATTGGCCGCGACCGGACCGCCCCCGCCGCCGTGGGACGGCGAGCCGAGGTCGCCATAGGCCGGGCGGAAGCAGCCCGCCAGCGCGAGCGAAAGCCCGGCCGCGAGGCCGAACCGGACAAGGACACGGCGCGCGGGCCGGAACTGCGCATCAGACGACGACATTCACGATCCTCTGCGGCACCACGATGATCTTGCGGATCGGCTTGTCGCCGATCGCCTTCCGGATGACGTCGAGCTCGCGCACGACGGCTTCGATCGCCTTGGCGTCGGCGTCCCGCGCCACGGTGATCTCGTCCCGCTTCTTGCCGTTCACCTGCACCGGCAGGGTCACGACGTCGGAGGCGAGCAGCGCGGGGTCGGCCTTGGGCCACGGCGTCTCGGCGACCAGAATGGCATGACCGAGCGCGGACCACGACTCCTCCGCCAGATGCGGCATGAAGGGCGCGATGATCTGCGTCAGGATCTCCGCCGCCTCGCGCAGGGCGAAGGCCATGTCCGGCGCGGGCGCGGCCTCCGCGGCCAGCGCCGAACCGAGCGCGTTGGCGAGCTCGTAGGCCGCGGCGACGCAGCGGTTGAAGCGCAGCTTCTCGATGTCCTCGTCCACCCGGGCGAGCGCGCCGTGGGCGGCGCGGCGCAGGGCCTCCGCCGCGGGACCGAAGGCGTCGGGGCTCACGGCTCCCGCCGGCGCGCCACGGGCGGCGGCCTCGTTCACCAGGCGCCACACGCGCTGCACGAAGCGGCCCGCGCCCTCGACGCCGGCCTCGGTCCAGATCACGTCGCGCTCGGGCGGGCTGTCGGACAGCATGAACCAGCGGGCGGTGTCGGCGCCGTAGGAGCCCAGGATGTCGTCGGGATCGACGACGTTCTTCTTGGACTTCGACATCTTTTCGATCGGGCCGATGGTGACCGGCGCGCCGTCGCTCAGCCGCGTCGCGGCGCGCGTCCCGCCCTCGCCGGCGATCGCGATCTCCGCCGGCGCGACCCAGCGGCCGTCGGCGTCCTTGTAGGTCTCGTGCACCACCATGCCTTGCGTGAACAGGCCGGCGAAGGGCTCGTCCACGCTCACATGGCCCGTGGCCTTCATGGCGCGGGTGAAGAAGCGGGCGTAGAGCAGGTGCAGGATCGCGTGCTCGATGCCGCCGATGTACTGGTCCACCGGCAGCCAGCGGTCGGCCCGGGCCTTCACGGTCGGCGTGTTGGCCTGCGGGTCGATGAAGCGGGCGTAGTACCAGGACGAGTCCACGAAGGTGTCCATGGTGTCGGTCTCGCGCCGCGCCGGGGCGCCGCAGGCGGGGCAGGGCACGTCGCGCCAGGCCGTGTGACGGTCGAGCGGATTGCCCGGCTGGTCGAAGCTCACGTCGTCCGGCAGGCGCACGGGCAGCTGGTCGTCCGGCACGGGGACTACGCCGCAGGCGTCGCAATGGACGATCGGGATCGGGCAGCCCCAGTAGCGCTGGCGGGACAGGCCCCAGTCGCGCAGACGCCAGTTCACCTTGCGCTGGCCGACCGGGCGGCCATGAAGCTCGGTCGCCTCGAGGCGCGTCGCCACCTCCTGGAACGCCTCCGCCGGGCTCAGGCCGTCGAGGAAGCGGGAGTTGATCATCACGCCGTCGCCGTCATAGGCGACGGTCCCGACCGTGAAGGCGGCCGGGTCCGCGTCCGCGGGCGCCACCACCGGCGTCACGGCCAGATCGTACTTGCGGGCGAAGTCCAGGTCGCGCTGGTCGTGGGCCGGGCAGCCGAAGATCGCGCCGGTGCCGTAGTCCAGCAGCACGAAGTTCGCCACATAGACCGGCAGCTCCCAGGCGGGATCGAACGGGTGGCGGGCCTTCAGGCCGGTGTCGTAGCCCTTCTTCTCGGCGGTCTCGAGCGCGGCGAGGCTGGTGCCGGCGCGACGGCACTCCTCGATGAAGGCGGCGAGCGCCGGGTCGGTCTCAGCCCTGGCGCGGGCGAGCGGATGGTCGGCGGAGATCGCCACGAAGCTCGCGCCGAACAGCGTGTCCGGCCGGGTGGTGTAGACCTCGACCTCGGACGCCGGCGCGCCGTCGTTCAGCGCGAACCGCGCCAGCAGCCCTTCCGAGCGGCCGATCCAGTTCTTCTGCATCACCCGCACCTTCTCCGGCCAGCGGGTCAGGCCGTCGAGGGCGTTCAGCAGGTCCTCGGAGAAGTCGGTGATCTTGAGGAACCACTGGGTCAGCTCGCGCTGCTCCACCAGCGCGCCCGAGCGCCAGCCGCGGCCGTCCACCACCTGCTCGTTGGCGAGCACGGTGTTGTCCACCGGGTCCCAGTTCACCTTGGACTTGCGGCGGTAGGCGAGGCCCGCCTTCAGGAAGTCCAGGAACAGCTTCTGCTGCTGGGCGTAGTATTCGGGATCGCAGGTGGCGATCTCCCGGCTCCAGTCCAGCGACAGGCCGATGGACTTCAGCTGGGTCCGCATGGCGGCGATGTTGTCGTAGGTCCAGGCTTTGGGGTGGATCTTCTTCTCGATCGCGGCGTTCTCGGCGGGCAGGCCGAAGGCGTCCCAGCCCATGGGGTGCATCACCGCGAAGCCCTTGGCGCGCTTGTGCCGCGCCACCACGTCGCCCATGGCGTAGTTGCGCACATGGCCCATGTGGATGCGCCCCGACGGATAGGGGAACATCTCGAGCACGTAGTAGTTCGGACGCGGGTCGTCCGCCTCGGTGCGGAACAGCTTGCGCTCGTCCCAGATCCGCTGCCAGCGAGGCTCGGCCTCTCGCGCGTCGTAGCGCTCGGTCGTCATGGAGATGTGCACGCCAGAAAGAAGGGTAAGGACAGGGCGCGGGCCCGAACGGGCCGCGCGACGCGCGCGGACATTCGCCCGAACCGCGCGGGGGGTCAACCGAAGCGGGGTGTTCGGCTTCGGGTCATGACGCGGATGTCGACGACGTCCGGCCGGCCGTCATGCCCGAGCGTGGCTCGGGCATGACGTGGCGCGTGAGCGCGTCAGGCGAGGAAGGTGTTCTTCAGCACGCCCACGCCGTCGATGATGACCTCGACGACGTTCTCCGGGTCCTTCATGGCGCCGACGCCGGTGGAGGTGCCGCAGGCGATCAGGTCGCCCGGCTCCAGCGTCATGTCGTGGGACAGGCGCGAGACCAGATCCGCCGGCAGGAAGAACATGTCGCTCACCGGGTAGTTCTGGCGCTCGGAGCCGTTCAGCACCGTGCGGATGGTGAGCGTCGCCGGGTCGAGCCCGGTGGCGACCGCCGGCCCGAAGGCGCCGAAGCCGTCGAAGCTCTTCGAGCGCGCCCACTGGGCGAAGGACGGATCCTTGTCGATCAGCTCGCCCGCGGTGATGTCGTTGACGCAGGTGTAGCCGAAGATGCCGGCCTCGGCCTCCTCGACGCTCGCGTCCTTCAGCCGCTTGCCGATGACGATGCCGAGCTCGCCCTCGAAGGCGACGCGCCCGGCGTAGGACTTCGGCCGCGTCACCACCGCGTCGGGGCCGACCACGGAGGACGGCGCCTTGAGCAGGTAGAGCGGCTCCTCCGGCGGGGTCTGCTTCAGCTTCTCGGCGAGACCCTTCAGGTTCTTCCAGAGCGCTATGATCTTGGACGGCGCGGTCGGCGCCAGCAGCTCGGTCCCGGCGAGGGGGAGGGTCTCGCCGGTCGGCTGCGGACGGTCGAACATGTCGCCCGAATGGACCGCGATCGCGTCGCCCTCGAGACGGCCGAAACCGACCGTCCCGTCGCGGGTGAAGCGGACCCAGAGTTCCTTGGGCGCGTCAGCCATTGGCGACCTTCGGCTCCGGCTGGGTCTCGACCACGGCTTCGGGGAAGGTCGGGTAGACGCCGAGCGAGCGGCCCATCTGCTGGGTCAGGCCGAGCACGGTGTCGATGAAGGGCGTCTCCACCTTGGCGAGGCGGCCCATCTCCTGCACGGCGGTCAGCAGGGCGTCGAGCTCGATCGCCTTGCCGGCCTCCACGTCCTGCAGCATCGAAGTGCGGTGCGCGCCGACGCGGGCGGCGCCGTTGATGCGGCGCTCCACGTCCACCTTGAAGGTGGCGCCGAAGGTCTCTCCGATCTGCTGGGCCTCCAGCATCATCTTCTTGGCGAGCGGGCGGGTGGCCGGATCGGTCGCCACGATGTCGAGGGTGGCGCGGGTGATGGCCGAGATCGGGTTGAAGCAGAGATTGCCCCAGAGCTTCAGCCAGATGTCGTCGCGGATGTCGTCATAGACGCGGGCCTTGAGGCCGGACGCGTTGATGGCGTCCGCGAGCTTGGTCAGGCGCTCGGTCTTCTGGCGGTTGGGCTCGCCCAGGCCGAAGGTGTCGCCGTAGATGTGCTTGATGACGCCCGGCTCGGTGATCTCGGTGGCCGGATAGACCGTGCCGCCGATGACGCGCTCGGGGCCGATCGCCTTCCACTGGCGGTCGCCCGGATCGACGCTCTGAAGGCGCAGGTCGGCGTGCTCGCCCTCGAGGCCGTGGAAGTACCACCACGGCACGCCGTTCTGCATGGTGACGACCGCGGTGTGGTCGCCGAGCAGCGGGGCCATGTCCTCGGCGGACTCCCACGCCTGATGCGCCTTGAGGCCGTTGATCACGTAGTCCTGGGGCCCGAGCTCGGCGGCGTGCTTGGTCGCCGGCATCTCCGCGTGCAGCTCCTGACCGTCGATCAGCAGCGTGAGGCCGCGCTGCTTGATCGCCTCGAGGTGGGGACCGCGCGCGATCAGGGACACGTCCACGCCCGAGCGTTTCAGCATGACGGCCAGATAGCCGCCGATCGCGCCGGCCCCGTAGATGCAGATCTTCATCGCCTCAGTCCCCTTTCCTTCACGTTTCGGGGCGCGGCTGTCGGCGGGCCGACGGCTGCGCTTTCGGATCGAAACGAAGGCCGGCGCTGGTCCGCGCCGGCCTTCGGCAGATGTTCCTCGCGCGTTCCGGCGGCCGCCGGAACGCCTGAAAAGTCAGTGCGCCCGGGCCAGCGCGTCCGCGATCGTCCGGCCGACCAGATCGGCGCTCGGAGCGACGCGCACCCCGGCCTTCTCCAGCGCCCGCGTCTTGGCGGCGGCGGCCGCGGCACCGTTCAGCGCCAGCGCGCCCGCGTGGCCCATGCGGCGCTCGGCGGGCGCGTGGGCGCCCACGATCAGCGCCACGATCGGCTTCGAGGGCTTGGCGCCGGTCACGAACTCCGCGACCTCCTGCTCCTCCGCCCCGCCGATCTCGCCGATCAGCACCACGCCGCGCGTGTCGGGGTCCGCCAGAAACAGCTCCAGACATTCGCGCATGGACAGTCCATGCACCGGATCGCCGCCCACGCCAACCGTGGTGGATTGTCCGAGCCCCGCCGCGGTGATCTGGGCCACCACCTCGGAGGTGAGCGAGGCGGAGCGCGACGCGACGCCGACCACGCCCGGACGCTCGCTTCCCGTCGCCATCACCCCGAGCTTCGACAGGCCCGGCGCCAGCACGCCCTGGCTGTTGGCGCCGACGAGCGTGGTGCGCGAGCCCTTCAGCGCCTCCCGCACCCGCAGCATGTCGAGCGCCGGCACCCGCTCGGTCACGGTGACGACCAGCGGAATCTCGGCCTCGATCGCCTCCAGCATGGCGGCGGCGGCGGAGGCCGGCGGCACGAACACGATGCTGGCGTCCGCGCCGGTGGCGTCCTTCGCCCCCCGGACGTTGTCGAACACCGGCAGGTTCAGATGGGAGCGGCCGCCCTTGCCCGGACGCACGCCGGCGACCACGCGGGAGCCGTACTCCATCATCTGGGTGGTGTGGTGGGTGCCGGCCCAGCCGGTCATGCCCTGGACGACGATGCGCGTGTCCGCGTTCAGCAGGATCGCCATGGCTCAGGCCCTCCCGGCCGCGACGGCGACCGCCCGGCGCGCGGCGGAGCCCATGTCGGGCTCCTCCATCACCGCGCAGCCGAAATTGGCGAAGCGGGAGCGGGCGAACTCCGCGTTCAGGCCCGCGAGACGCGCCACCACCGGCAGCTTGCGGCCCGAGCGCCGGAGCGCGACGCCGAGCCCCTCCGCGATGGTGTCGCAGGACTGCATGCCGCCGCCGTGGACGTTCACCAGCAGCGTGCGGATCTTCGGATTGTCCAGCAGCAGCGCGAAGCCGTGGGCGATGTCGAGGCTGGTGGCGGTGGTGCGGATGTCCATGAAATTGGCAGGCCGGCCGCCGGCGGCCGTCACCATGTCGAGGGTCGCGAGACCGAGCCCCGCGCCGTTCGACACCAGGCCGATGTCGCCGTCGAGCTGGACGAAGTTGAGCTGGTCCCGGTGGGCGGACAGCCGCTCCCGGTCGCTCTCGTCCTCGTCGCGCAGGGAGGCGAGGTCGCCGTGCCGGAACAGGGCGTTGTCGTCCAGCGTCATCTTGACGTCGAGCGCGAGCACGTCGCCTTCGGCGGTCACGGCGAGCGGATTGATCTCGATCAGGCTGGCGTCGAGCTCGATGAAGGCGCGGCGCAGGCCCTGCGCCAGCGCGGCGACCTTGCGGGCGGCCTCGCCCTCCAGCCCCACGCGGCCGAGCAGCGCCACGATCTCCGCCTCGTCCGGCTCGGTCGTGACCGGCAGCGTCAGCCGCTCCCGCGCCAGCGTTCCGGCCCGCTCGCGCTCCTCGATGTCCTCGCCGCCGGGGGAGGCGGCCAGCAGGGTGAGGGCGTTCAGCGTCGGATCGATCAGCAGCGCCAGATAGAGCGTGCGCTCGGCCCGCACCCCTTCCTCCACATAGACGCGGCGCACGGTGAGGCCGCGGCCGTCGGTCTGGGCGGTGGCGAGCTTCTGGCCGAGCAGGGCCTCGGCGGCGGAACGCACCATGGAGGGCCCGTGCGCCATGCGCACGCCCCCGGCCGCGCCCCGGGCGCCGGCGAGAATCTGGGCCTTGACCGCCAGCGGCGACATGCCGAGGTCCCGCGCCACGCTCTCGGCCTCGGCCGGCGTCATCGCCACGGCGCCGCGCGGCGCGGTCAGACCGTAGTCCGCCAGCAGCCGTTTCGCCTGAAATTCATGCAGTCTCATGCCCGAGACCCTTTCGACGTTTCCCTCAGGCGGCCCGCTCCTGTCATGCCGCATTGGTATAAGCGATGCCACCACTTCGCTATTGGCACAAAGATGCACGGAAGGCCGTGCGCGCGCCCGCGGCAGCCTTCGATTGACACGGCGGACGCCGCGCCCCAAACGTCCCCGCGACCTTACAGGACGACGTCTTCCGGAGCCCCACGCCATGACCCACGCCGACATCGCCGCCGTCATCGAGGACGCCTGGGAGAAGCGCGCCGAGATCGGCGTCTCCACCACCGGCCGGGTGCGCGAGGCGGTGGATCAGGCGCTGTCCGCGCTCGACGCCGGCGCCCTCCGGGTGGCGACGCCCGAGGACGGCCGCTGGACCGTGCACCAGTGGGTGAAGAAGGCGGTGCTGCTGTCGTTCCGACTGAACGACATGGCGCGCATCTCCGGCGGCCCCGACGGCGCGTCGTGGTGGGACAAGGTGCCCTCCAAGTTCGACGCCTGGGGCGACGAGCAGTTCAAGGCCGCCGGCTTCCGCGCCGTGCCGGGCTCGATCGTGCGCCGCTCCGCCTATGTGGCGCCGGGCGTGGTGCTGATGCCGTCCTTCGTGAACCTCGGCGCCTATGTGGACACCGGCACCATGGTCGACACCTGGGTGACGGTCGGCTCCTGCGCCCAGATCGGCAAGAACGTGCACCTGTCCGGCGGCGTCGGCATCGGCGGCGTGCTGGAGCCGCTGCAGGCCGGCCCGGTCATCATCGAGGACGACTGCTTCATCGGCGCGCGCTCCGAGGTCGTGGAAGGCGTGATCGTGCGCAAGGGCGCGGTGCTCTCCATGGGCGTGTTCATCTCCGCCACCACCAAGATCATCGACCGCGCCACCGGCGAGGTGTTCGTGGGAGAGGTGCCTGAATACTCCGTCGTGGTGCCGGGCTCCCTGCCGGGCAAGCCGCTGCCGGACGGAACGCCGGGCCCGTCGCTCTACTGCGCCGTGATCGTGAAGCGCGTCGACGCCCAGACCCGCGCCAAGACCGCCATCAACGAGCTGCTGAGGGACTGAGGCCCGAGGGCCCCCTCACCCGGCCCTGCGGGCCGACCTCTCCCCGCCGGGGAGAGGTTAAGATGCGGCGCCGTTCTTCACCTCTCCCCAGCGGGGAGAGGTCGACATCGCGAAGCGATGGCGGGTGAGGGGGCGCTTCCCGGGAGACAGCGCGATGACCATCAACCCCAAGGACCCCGTCGCCGTCGCGCAGGCGCTGATCCGCTGCGAGAGCGTGACGCCGGAGGAGGGCGGGGCGCAGACGCTGCTGGAGGGCCTGCTGGCGCCGCTGGGCTTCACGGTCGCGCGGCCGACCTTCTCGGAGCCCGGCACGCCGGACGTCGCCAATCTTTACGCCCGGCGCGGGGAGGGCGCGGCCTTCGTCTTCGCCGGCCACACCGACGTGGTGCCGCCGGGCGACGCGGGGCGCTGGCGTGAGGGGCCGTTCTCCGGCGCGATCGTCGACGGCGAGCTCTACGGCCGGGGCGCCGTGGACATGAAGGGCGCCATCGCCTGCATGGTGGCGGCCGCCGCCCGGCGCCCGGACGCCGCGCCGGTCGCCTTCCTGATCACCGGCGACGAGGAAGGCCCCTCCATCAACGGCACCGACAAGCTGCTGGAATGGGCGGAGGCCCGGGGCGAGCGCTTCTCCGCCTGCCTTCTGGGCGAGCCCACCAATCCGGACGCGCTCGGCGACGTGGCCAAGATCGGCCGCCGGGGCAGCCTGTCCGCGGTGGTGACGCTGAGGGGCGTGCAGGGCCACGTCGCCTATCCCCACCTCGCCGACAACCCGCTGCGCCGCCTCGGACCCGCGCTCGCGGCGCTGACGGGCGAGCCCTTGGACGCGGGCACGGACCATTTCCAGCCGTCCAATCTCGAGGTGGTGAGCGTCGACACCGGCAACCCGGCCTTCAACGTCATCCCGGCCGAGGCGAGCCTGCGCTTCAACGTGCGCTTCAACGACCGGCACACGCCGGACAGCCTGAAGAGCCTGCTGACGGAGCGGCTCGCCCGCGCCCTCGGCGCGGACGCCTTCGCGATCGATTTCCAGCCCCGGCCGGGCGAGGCCTTCCTCACCGCGCCGGGCGCCTTCGTGGATCTCATCTCGGACGCGGTGGAGGCGGAAACCGGGCGCCGGCCGGCGCTGACCACCGGCGGCGGCACCTCGGACGCGCGCTTCATCAAGTCCTACTGCCCGGTGGTGGAGTTCGGGCTGGTCGGCCAGACCATGCACCAGGTGGACGAGCGGGTCGCCGTCGCCGATCTGGAGACCCTGACCCGCATCTACGAGCGCGCGCTGGTCGCCGCCTGCGGCGGCTGACGCCGCCTCACCCGACGCGGACGATCTCCACCTCGCCGCCGGCCACCGTCGCCGCGTCGCCGGCCCGCTTGCCGATCAGCGCGCGGGCGAGCGGCGACACGTAGGACACCGACCCCTTCGCCGGATCGGCCTCGTCCTCGCCCACGATGCGGAAGGTCTGGCGGCGGCCGTCCTCCCGGTCGAAGGTCACGGTGGAGCCGAAGGACGTCACCTCCGGGTCCTGCGCCGGCTCCACCAGTTCGGCGGTGGCGCGCCGGGCCGCGTAATAGCGCAGGTCGCGGGTGGCGCGGGCCATGGCGGTGCGGTCGGTCTGGATGTCTCCGGAGGCCTGCGCCGCCGCATAGGCCGCGCGCGCGGCCGTGAGCGCCTCGTCCAGCGCCGCGAGCCCCTCCTTCGTCACCAGATTGGGATGGGGGGAGATCGGACGGTCGGGCAGATCCGCGGCGGTGGCTTCGATGTCCTGCTCGCGGGTGAAGGCGACGCTCATGATGCTGGTGTCTTGGCTTTCGGGGAGGTGACGGAAGGACCGAGGATCGCATGTTCGCGGGCGATCCGGAACGTCGCGCGCCAAGGCTAACGCTTCCTCAACGCGGCGGCCGCCATGCTGGCCCGGCGCGCCCATGCCGGGCGCCGGTCGGGAGAGTCGCGACGTGCCCCTCATCGCCATCCTCGCAAGCGTCGGCCTCGTCGCGGCCGTCGCCGTCATCGGCGCGCTGCTCCGGCGCGCCCGCGCCCATGAGGACGAGATGGAGCGGCTGCGCGACGCGCTGTGGCGCGCGACCGAACAGGAGGAGCGCGTCCGCGCCGACGGG
>NZ_JBHTMX010000094.1:0-11422 GCF_042679725.1 Methylopila musalis | reverse complement strand
GGAGGAGGGCGCCGCCGTCGCGCTGGACGAGATCCGCGTGCAGGGCGAAGGCGTCGCCGCCGACGCTCCCGCCGCCGCGCTCGCGCGGACCACGGAGGCGGCGAGCCGGCTCGGCCTCACGGTGCGCGAAACGCCCGCGACCGTGAACGTGCTCACCCAGGACCGCCTGCAGGAGCAGGGCAGCCGCTCGCTGATCGAGGCCTACCAGTCCGCCCCCGGCGTGGTGGCCGGCAACCTGCCGGGCGAGCCCGGCGTCACCGCCATGCGCGGCTTCTCGCGCGGGGCGGTGGGCTACACGGTCGACGGCGTGCGCGCCATCGACCCGCTGATCGCCTCCCGCAACTACGACGCCTACAGCTTCGACCGGATCGAGATCCTGAAAGGCCCGGCCTCGGTGGTGGGCGGATCGGGCGCGCTCGCGGGCACGATCAACCTCGTCACCCGCAAGCCCGAGCTCGGCGTGACCAAGGCCGACGCCCTGCTCAGCTACGGCTCGTTCGACACGCTGCGCGCCGGCGCGTCGTTCAACGCGCCGCTGTCCGAGACCGTGGCGGCGAGCGCCAGCCTGCTCTACGGCCGCTCCGGCGGCTACATCGACGACACCGACAGCGAGAACGTGCAGCTCACCACCGGGCTGACGCTGAAGCCCACCGACCGGCTGACCATCACCGCCGCCTTCGACTATTTCCGCGACGATTTCTCGACCGCCTATTTCGGCGCGCCGCTTCTCCCGAAGGACGTCGCGCGCAATCCCTCGGGCGTGGTCTCGACCGGCAGCCTGGGCCTCGTGCTCGACAAGTCGATCGCCCGCAAGAACTACAATGTGGACGACGGCGCCATGCGGTCCGACGCGATCTGGGCCCGCGCCGGCGCCGAGTTCCAACTCACCGACCAGTGGACGCTGAAGAACGACTTCGCCTTCTACAGCGCCGACCGGCTGTGGCGGAACTCCGAGGACTTCAACTACCACGCCGGCACGGGAACGCTGACCCGCGGGCTGACCTACATCAGCCACGATCAGCAGTCGTGGACCAACCGCACCTCCGCGCTGTTCGACGGCGAGGTCGCCGGCCGGCGCAACCGCTTCACCGCGGGCTTCGAATATATGCGCACCGAGTTCGGCTCGAAGCGCCGGTTCGACGAGACGACGGCGGTCGATCCGTTCGACCCGGATCGGGGCTCCTTCCCCGACAGCATGTCGGGCTTCGGCACGCGCCAGAACTTCGACAGCACGGTCGACAACACGGCGGTGTTTCTTGAGAACGCGCTCAACGTCACGCCGGAGTGGATCGTGGTCGCGGGCCTGCGCCACGACTGGATCGACCTGAAGCGCAGGATCGACAATCTGAACGCGGAACCCGGAACGAATCCAATCTCCCGGTTCGGCAAAGACCATTCGGCGACGACCTGGCGGCTCGGCACGGTCTATGACCTGACGCCGGAGATCAGCCTGTTCGGCCAGTACACCACCGCGATCACGCCGCCCTCGGGCCTGCTGCTGAGCAACGCGACCCGCGCGGGGCTCGATCTCACCACCGGCCGCTCGATCGAGGCGGGCGTGAAGGCCTCGCTGCTCGACGGCCGGCTGGTCGCGACCGCCTCGGTCTACCAGATCGATCAGCACGACATCATCCGCACCTATCCGAACGAGGGCGGCGCGGGCTCCAGAATCGAGCAAGGCGGCGACCAGCGCTCCCGGGGCGTGGAGTTCGACCTGTCCGTCGCCGTGACCGAGCAGTGGCGGATCAACGCCAACGCCGCGCTGCTGAAGGCCGAGTTCACCAAGCTCGACGAGCCGGAGACAATCAACGGGAAGCTCGTGTCCGTCAGCCGCAAGGGCAACCGTCCGCTCAACGTGCCGGAGCGCACGTTCAACCTCTGGACCACCTACCGGCTGGCGTCGGTTCCCGTCACCTTCGGCGCGGGCCTGCGGCACGTGGGCGACTTCTACACCGACAACGCCAACACCATCCGCGTGGACGGCCGCACGCTGCTGGACGCCTCCGTCTCCTACGACGTGCCGGTCGGCGGCACACTCACGCTCCGTGGCCGCAATCTGGCCGACACGCTCTATGTGGAATGGTCGGGCTACAGCTCCACGCAGGTCTATGTGGGCGCGGGCCGCAGCGTGGACCTGACCTACAGCGTGAAGTTCTGAGGCGGCGGCGATGGCACGGATCGCGACTCCCGCGCTCTACCGCGCGGTCTGGCGCTGGCACTTCTACGCCGGGCTGATCGTCGCGCCCTTTCTGCTGATCCTCAGCGTGACGGGCGCGATCTACCTGTTCAACGACGAGATCAACGACGCGCTGCAGGCGGAGAAACGCATCGTCGCGCCGCACGCCACGCCGCTGCCGCTCAGCCGTCTGATCGCGGCGGCGGAGGCGAGCGTTCCCGGCGGCCGGGCCACCCGCATCGACACCTGGAGCGCGCCCGACCGGAGCGCCCAGGCGTTCGTGACCGCCGGCGACGGAACGGCGCTGCGGGTGTTCGTCGATCCGGGGACCGGGGCGACGCTCGGCTCCCACGTCTACGAGCGCACGCTGGTCGGCTTCGCGGACCGGTTCCACGGCTCGCTGATGCTCGGAACGTTCGGCGACGGCGTGGTCGAGCTCGCCGCCTGCTGGGGCGTGGTGCTGCTCGTCACCGGGCTCTATCTCTGGTGGCCGCGCGGCGCGCTGAGGCTTGGGGACGTGCTGGTCCCACGCCTCGGCGCGCGCGGGCGGCCGTTCTGGAAAAGCCTGCACGGAGCGGTCGGGGCCTGGACCGCGGCGGTGATCCTGTTCCTGATCCTGACCGGGCTGCCCTGGGCCACCGTCTGGGGCGGGCTGCTGCGGGCCGGCGCGGACGTGGCGGGCGTCGGCTATCCCGTCAGCCACCGCAACCACGGCGCCGTTCCGCCCTCGACGCCGACCCTCAAGCAGGCGACGGGCGAGGCGCCCTGGGCGCTCGAGAACGAGCCGATGCCGTCCTCCGAGGACCATGCGGGCCATCACGGCATGCACGGGACCGCGCCGGCGGAGGCCGCGCCCATCGGCGTCGACCGGGCGGCCGAACTCCTCGACGCGGCGGGCCTGCGCCATCCGTACCGGCTGTCGCTGCCCACGGGCGCGGAGGGCGTCTACTCCGCCTACACCTATCCCGACCGCCCGCAGGGGCAGCGCACGGTGCAGCTCGACCAGTACTCCGGGCGCGTGGTGAACGACGTGGGCTTCGCGGATTATGGCGTGGTCGCGAAGGCGGTGGAGCTCGGCGTCCAGCTTCACATGGGCAACTATTTCGGCGTGGCGAACCAGATCGTCATGCTGCTCGCCTGCCTCGGCGCGGCGGCGCTCTCCATCACCGGCCCGATCATGTGGTGGCGTCGCCGCCCCAAGGGCGAACTCGGCGCCCCCCGCCCGCTGCGCCCGCCTCAGCTGAAGACCCTGGCGCTGATCACCCTCGCCCTCGCGGCCGTGTTTCCGCTCGTCGGCGCGTCGCTGCTGGGAGCCTTCGTCCTCGACCGCCTCCTCACGCGCCGCACGCCCGCGGCGCGCTGACGGAGGGAGCGAAGAAACCGTGGCCAAACCTGGTCACGGCGCATGGCCTCAACGGCGAGGGCGCAAGAGTTGGCGGCGCAAGCCGCCATCGCAGCATGTCGCCCGGACGAGCGACGCCGGCGCCATACGCGCGCTCGTCCACTGCGCCGACCAAGCGGTGCGTCGGGCTCTCATCGCGGGTCCGGTCACAGCTTCGTCGGAAAGGAGGAATCGTCAGGCGACCTTACGGCGCCCAGCGCTTTTTAGATGTTCAGAGTGGTTGTTCGCCACCGTCGCTGATGTGGCCCAGCACTCAGAAAGCGCTCGCAAAATCTGCGAAAAACGTCTCAAGTCATTAAAATAACTTGAAAAAGTGGCGGAGACGGAGGGATTCGAACCCTCGAGACCCGTTTCCAGGTCTGCTCATTTAGCAAACGAGTGCCTTCAGCCTCTCGGCCACGTCTCCAGCGCCGCGCAGGGGTACACGCAGGCGCGGCGGTGGTCAACGGGCGGGTGAGGGCCGTGTCCGAGATTCACAAGGCGCGGCGTCGCGGGCGGACGGCGCATTGGTGGAGATTGCGGAGGGATGGCGCGGGTTTCGCCCTGCTGAGGAGGGCGGAAGCCGGCATTGTGGGCGGCGTTAGGCCGTAAGACGGCTCGCCGGATGGCTTGGATGAGCCCGGGGCCTTATCAAGCAAAGAGCGAACGCCGGCTCGTCGGCCAATTCCACGCGTGCGGCGAGGGCCGCTTCGGGACACTCTCGCGATCAGGCGGACCGCAATGTCGGGCGTCGGCTCTGTTTCGGCGCGTCGCGGGGGGAGCGCAGCCGGAGGGCGCGTCAGTTCAGGCCGAGCCAGCGGCGGGCGGCGCGCTGGGCTTCGGCGATCTCGTCCGCCGTCATCTCCTGCGCCAGCTCCTTGCGCAGGCGGGCGGCCTCGGCCACGCCTTCGCGGGCGGCGAGGTTGAACCACTTGTGCGCCTGCACCCGGTCCACCGGCACGGAGCGGCCGGTCGCGTGCATCATGCCGAGCTGCAGCAGCACGGCGCCGGTGGCCGCCGCGCCCAGCGCGCCGCAGTCCAGCGAAGACATCTCATAACGGGCCATGGCGGTCGTCCTTCATCCTGCTGACGCGGAGGCCGTCGCCGCGGCGTATCCGGTCCGATAAGCGGGCGATGTTCTTGGCGTCGCCCTGTTGATCTGAAGGATGATCTCGATTTTCTAGATTTCGATTAAAAGTCGAAGTAAATGCGCCGGCAACAATGTCAAATGCGACGTAAACATCACGTTCCATTCACCTTTCCAGCCGTTGCGTTCTCAAAGGTTTTGTCTGTGATCGGCGCCTGGGGGACACAGGCGTCGTTCAGGAAGCGGCAACCACGTCGCGGGTTTCTTTGCGGTCACGCACAGCTTTGTCGCCGACGGGGGAGGCGTCGCCGCCCGCTGCGTTTTGACGGCGGCCGTCGGGTTTGCGACAACGGCTCGTCGCCACACCTTTTAGTCCGACCCGCCGAGCGCCCCGCCCATGACCGGAACCACCCGCAGCGTCGAAGGCCTCGATCCCCGCCGCCGCCGGGCGCTTTACCGCTCCTGGCGGCGCGGCACGCGGGAGATGGACCTGATCCTGGGCCGCTTCGCCGATCAGGAGATCGACCGGCTGTCCGAGGCGGAGCTCGACCTGTTCGAGGCGCTGATCGAGCGGCAGGACCGGGAGCTATTCTCCTGGATCTCGGGGACCGAGCCGGTGGACCCGGACTGCGACACCGCGCTGTTCGCCCGCCTGAAGGCGTTCCACGTCGCCTATCCCACCACCGAGCACATCGGCTGACGCCGCGCCCGCCGCCCAAGACCGTTGATCGGCGAGGGCGTTGGCGCTAAAGCTTTCCACGAGCGACACTTCGGACAGCATCATGCGCGCGAGCGGCGACATCTTCGCGGACCGGACGGCGGCCTCTTCGGCCGGCGCGTCTCCGCGCGCGCTCGCGCTTCGTCTGCTCCTTACGCGCCCCTGAGGGCCGGCCGGGCGAGCGCGCCCTGGCCCTCAGGGGAGGCGACGCCGGACCAGACCGCCAGACGAAACGCGACGCCGCCCGGAGCGAACCCGCCCGCGGCGCGACCGAAGGACAAGACAGCATGACCACCAACGACCGCGTCGTCATTTTCGACACGACGCTGCGCGACGGCGAGCAGTGCCCCGGCGCCACCATGACCTTCGAGGAGAAGCTCGAGGTGGCGGCGCTGCTGGACCGCATGGGCGTCGACATCATCGAGGCGGGCTTCCCCATCGCCTCCAACGGCGACTTCGAGGCGGTGGCCGAGATCGCCCGCCGCGTCCAGAACGCGGTGGTGGCGGGTCTCGCCCGCGCCATTCCCGCCGACATCGCCCGCTGCGGCGAGGCGGTGCGCTTCGCGAAACGCCCGCGCATCCACACCTTCGTCTCCACCTCGCCGATCCATCTGAAGCATCAGATGCGCAAGACCGAGGAGCAGGTGCTGGAGATCATCGCCGCCACCGTCGCCCAGGCGCGCAATCTGGTGGACGATGTGGAGTGGTCGGCCATGGACGCCACCCGCACCTCGCACGAGTATCTGGCGCGGGCGGTGGAGACCGCGATCCGGGCGGGCGCGACCACCATCAACCTGCCGGACACGGTGGGCTACGCCACGCCGGACGAGTACCGCGCCATGTTCGCCGCCATGCGCGAGCGGGTGCCGGGCGCGGACAAGGTGGTGTTCTCCACCCATTGCCACGACGATCTGGGCCTCGCGGTCGCGAACTCGCTGGCGGGTCTCGCCGGCGGCGCGCGGCAGATCGAATGCACCATCAACGGCATCGGCGAGCGCGCGGGCAACGCGGCGCTCGAGGAGGTGGTGATGGCGCTCAGGACGCGGCGGGACGTGCTGCCTTACGAGACCGGCGTGGAGGCGACCCTGCTCACCCGCGCCTCGCGCCTGGTGTCGGCCGCGACCTCGTTCCCGGTGCAGTACAACAAGGCGATCGTCGGCAAGAACGCCTTCGCCCATGAGAGCGGCATCCATCAGGACGGGATGCTGAAGAACAACGAGACCTACGAGATCATGACCCCGGCCTCGGTCGGCGTCACCAAGACCTCGCTGGTCATGGGCAAGCATTCCGGCCGCGCCGCCTTCAAGGACAAGCTGCGGGCGCTGGGCTACGAGCTCGGCGAGAACGCGCTGCAGGACGCCTTCGCCCGGTTCAAGGATCTGGCCGACCGCAAGAAGCATGTCTACGACGAGGACATTGAGGCGCTGGTGGACAACCAGATCGCGTCCGGCGACGACCGCATCAAGGTGCTGTCGCTTACCGTCATCGCCGGCACGCTGGGTCCGCAGCAGGCGACGCTGACGCTCGACATCGACGACGTGCACACCACGGTGCAGGCCTCCGGCAACGGCCCGGTGGACGCGATCTTCAACGCCATCCGCCGGGTCGTGCCCCACGAGGCCAATCTGGCGCTGTTCCAGGTGCACGCGGTGACCGAGGGCACCGACGCCCAGGCGGAGGTGTCCGTGCGGCTGGAGGAGGGCGACAAGACCGTGACCGCGCGCGTCGCCGATCCGGACACGCTGGTGGCGTCCGCCAAGGCCTATGTGGCGGCCCTGAACAAGCTCGCCGCCAAGCGCCAGAAGCTGAACCCCCAGGCCGCCATCAGCGCCTGAGACGGCCTTGCCCCAAGGACGCGGCGTCCGCGCCGCGCCCTTGGTCTTTCGGGCGCCGCTTCCTGAGCGGTCACGCTGTCGGCGTTGCTTCGGTGTGATCCGGCGGCGGCGAGTCGGGAACAGGTTTTCCGAGCTTTGAACGGCCGCTCACAGGCCTCGCGCAACATTCGTGCGCAATCAACATCCGTGTGATCACTGATGTTGATGGTATACCAGCAATCCGTATTGCCTTCGACCTTCGTATGACCCATAAGCGACCCAAGTCCCGGTCAATATGACGCGGGACGCGTTAGACTGCCGGCGACAAGTCATACCGCGGCCAACGCGGACAAGAGCCTCGCCGGGGGCGTGATGTGGGAGAGATGTCCATGCTGAAATTCGTGGCCGCGGCCGTCGCGGCTCTTGGGGTGTTTGCGACCCCCGCCTTCGCCGATTCCTATCCGACCCGGCCGATCACGCTGGTGGTTCCGTTCTCCGCGGGCGGACCGACCGACACGGTCAGCCGCCTCGTCGCGGAGGCCATGGGCAAGGATCTCGGCCAGCAGATCGTGATCGAGAACGTGGGCGGCGCCGGCGGCACGCTCGGCGCGGGCCGGGTCGCGAAGTCCGACGCCGACGGCTACACGCTGCTGCTGCACCACATCGGCATGGCCACCAGCGTGCCGCTGTATCGCAAGCTGCCCTACGACACCCTGAAGGCCTTCGAATATGTCGGCCTCGTCACCGAGGTGCCGATGACCATCGTCGGCCGCGGCTCGCTGGAGCCGACCGACCTCAAGGGCCTGATCGACTACGTCAAGACCAACAAGGACAGCGTGACCTACGCCAACGCCGGCGTCGGCTCGGCCTCGCATCTGTGCGGCCTGCTGTTCATGAGCCGCATCGAGACGCCGCTGACCACCGTGCCCTACAAGGGCGCCGGCCCGGCCATGACCGACCTCGTGGGCGGCCAGGTGGACTTCATCTGCGACCAGACCACCAACACCACCAGCCAGATCCGCGGCGGAAAGATCAAGGCTTACGCCGCCACCGTGAAGGAGCGTCTCGCCTCCCTGCCGGACATCCCGACCGCGGCTGAAGCGGGCCTCGACGACTTCAACCTCACCGTCTGGCACGGGCTCTACGCGCCGAAGGGCACCTCGCCCGAGATCGTGGCGAAGCTCTCGGCCGCGCTCAAGAAGGCGCTCAAGGATCCGAACGTCGTGAAGCGCTTCGCCGACCTCGGCACCACGCCCTCCACCGAGGCCGAAGCCACGCCCGAGGCCCTGAAAGCCAAGCTCGAAGCCGAGATCGAGCGCTGGACCCCGGTCATCAAAGCGGCCGGCGTCTACGCCGACTGATCTTTTCGCCCACGGCCCGCAAGCGATTGCGGGCCGCATCCGTTCAGGCCGGAGGCGACCCGGCGGGCGCGCCGCTGTCCGCGACGCGGCGACTATCTGGAAGGCTCAATTCATGCAGGCGAATTATCGCGACGTCGCCGCGGGCGGCGTCTTTATCGCCATCGCCGGGCTGTTCGCCCTTGGAACGCTCGATCTCAGGATCGGCACCGCGCTGCGCATGGGGCCGGGCTATTTCCCGCTCCTGCTCGCGGGGGTGCTGGCGGTGATCGGCGCCATCATCCTGATCAAGGCCATCGGCCGCCCGAGCGCCTCGTTCGGCGAGGTCTCCTGGCGCGGCTCCGCGCTGATCCTGATCGCGCCCATCGCCTTCGGCCTCACCGTGCGCTGGCTCGGCCTCGCTCCGTCGATCGCGATCGCGGTGCTGATCGCCTCCTTCGCGAGCCGCCGCTCCACGGTGAAGCTCGCCCTCATCCTCACCCTGGTCCTGACGGTGTTCTGCGTGGTCGTGTTCCAGAAAATGCTCGGCGTGCCGATCCCGATCTTCGCGGGTCCGTTCGATTCCCTGAACGCGGTCATCGCGCCCGTGTTCGCCCTGTTCGGCGCCTGAGCGGGAACGACGCGTCATGGACATCATCACCGAACTCTTTTCGAATCTGAGCCTCGGCTTCGGCACGGCGGCGCTTCCGGTCAACATCGGCTTCTGCTTTATCGGCGTGCTGCTCGGCACCCTGATCGGCGTGCTGCCCGGCATCGGGCCAACCGCGACCATCGCGATGCTGCTGCCGATCACGTTCAACTTCGAGCCGGCGACCTCGCTGATCATGCTCGCCGGCATCTATTACGGCGCGCAGTACGGCGGCTCGACCACCGCCATCCTGATCAACCTGCCGGGCGAAAGCTCGTCCGCCGTCACCGCCATCGACGGCTACCAGATGGCGCGGCAGGGCAGGGCGGGTCCGGCGCTCGCCACCGCCGCGCTCGGCTCGTTCTTCGCCGGCACCGTCGCGACCGTGCTGATCGCGCTGTTCGCGCCGCCGCTCACCGAGATCGCGCTGAAATTCGGACCAGCGGAATACTTCTCGCTGATGATGCTCGGCCTCGTGGCCTCGGTCGCGCTCGCCAGCGGATCGGTGCTGAAGGCGCTCGGCATGGTGGTCATCGGCCTGCTGCTCGGCCTCGTGGGCTCGGACGTGAACACCGGCGCCCAGCGCTTCACCTTAGGCTTCCTGGAGCTCGCGGACGGCCTGAACTTCGTGGCGCTGGCGGTCGGCATCTTCGGCGTGGCCGAGATCCTGCGGAACCTCGAGAACGAGACCGACCGCGAGGTCATGGTGAAGAAGGTCACCAACCTCTGGCCCTCGAAAGAGGACTTCAAGGCCATGATCGCGCCGACGCTGCGCGGCACGGCGCTGGGCTCGGTGCTCGGCATTCTGCCGGGCGGCGGCGCGGTGCTGTCGTCCTTCGCCGCCTACACGGTGGAGAAGCGCATCTCCAAGACGCCGGAGCGCTTCGGCAAAGGCGCGATCGAGGGCGTCGCGGCGCCCGAATCGGCCAACAACGCCGGCGCGCAGACCTCGTTCATCCCCATGCTGACGCTGGGCATTCCGGCGAACCCGGTCATGGCGCTGATGATCGGCGCCATGATCATCCAGGGCATCCAGCCGGGGCCGAACGTGGCCACCGAAAAGCCGGAGCTGTTCTGGGGCCTGATCGCCTCCATGTGGATCGGCAACCTGATGTTGGTGCTGCTGAACCTGCCGCTGATCGGGCTGTGGGTGCGGCTGCTCTCGGTGCCCTACACGATGCTGTTCCCGGCCATCGTCGCCTTCTGCTGCATCGGCGTCTACAGCGTGAACTCCAACGTGTTCGACCTGTATGCGGTCGCGGCCTTCGGCCTGCTCGGCTACGTGCTGGCCAAGCTCGACTGCGAGCCCGCGCCGCTGCTGCTCGGCTTCGTGCTTGGGCCGATGCTGGAGGAGAACCTCCGGCGCGCCATGACGATCTCCCGCGGCGACGCGACCGTGTTCGTCACGCGCCCGCTCTCGGCCACGCTGCTGCTGATCGCGGTCGCGGTGCTGGTGATCACCTTCCTCCCGGCGGTGCGCGCCAAGCGGGATGAAGTTTTTCAGGAAGACGCCTGACAAAGGGCTGGACAGGGGTGAGGCGGGCCGATATACACCGCCTCACCTCAGCGATGCGGCGTCCCGCCGGTCCCCAAGGACTTTCGGGCGCATAGCTCAGTTGGTAGAGCAGCTGACTCTTAATCAGCGGGTCCTAGGTTCGAGCCCTAGTGCGCCCACCACTTCATCTTCTCGAAGTGGTCGCTTCATCGCTTAGGTGTTTGGAACAGCGGTTTGAGTGCTTTCGCACACCGCTTTCCGCCTCTTTCCCCACTCCCGGAATGTGACGACGCAACGCGGCGCTGGTCGCGTGTCTGTCGTGGCGCATTAAGCGCGCCGCGCCCGTGCGCCGCGTCGATTCCCTGATCCGCCGGACATACGAAAAAGCCCGGCCGTTCCCCTGACGACCGGGCATGCTTCGGGAGTTCGAACCGGAGAGGGGCGGGAGTCCGGTTCGACGCCGTTCGGGGCGGGGGATCTCGTCCGAAGCCTCATTACCCTAGGCTGCGCTGACTGAACGAAGCCCGTGCGCCGCATTCATCGGGCGTTCATTCCGGGGGATCGCGCCGCCGTCCGTTCGGCGGGTCGCGCGGCGCCGCGGGAGCGCGTAAGCTCACGCCGTTCTTTCCCGTTCCCGACCTGAAGCGCGAAGGCCCTCTGCTCCCGTGACGTTTACGGCGCGACCCGGAATCATGGCGCGGCGCTGGGCCGGCCTGGCGGCGGTGCTCTGCGCCGCGGGCCTCGCCGCCGCGCCGCTCGTCGCGA
>NZ_JBHTMX010000093.1:0-11425 GCF_042679725.1 Methylopila musalis | reverse complement strand
CCGCGCGGTGGTCGCGGCCGCGGACCCGGACCCGCGGGTGAACGGCCGCGGCTTCCAGCGGCTTCGGGAGGCGGGCGTGGCGGTGACGTTCGGCGTCGGCGGCGCGGAGGCGCGCGAGCTGAACGCCGGCCACGTCTCACGAATCGCGCGGGAGCGGCCCCGTACCCTGCTGAAGCTCGCAGTCTCCCGCGACGGCAAGGCGGGGCTCAGCGGCCGACGCCCGGTCGCGATCACAAGCGAGGCGAGCCGCGCTTACGTCCACATGCTGCGCGCCCAGTCGGACGCCATCCTGGTCGGCGTCGGCACGGCGCTGGCGGACGACCCCGACCTGACCTGTCGGCTGCCGGGGATGGCCGGGTGGTCGCCTACGCGGATCGTGCTGGATTCGGACCTGCGGCTGCCGCTGTCCTCGAAACTGGTCACAAGCGCCGATGTGACGCCGACCGTGGCGATCGCGGCTCACGACGCGGCGTATGACGCGGAGCGCGCGCTCGCGGCGCGCGGCGTGCTGGTCTGGCGGGTGGATCGCGTGGATGGCCGCGTCGGCCTCCGTCCGGCGCTCACACTTCTCGCCCTGCAAGGAGTGACGCGGCTGATGGTCGAAGGCGGTCCGACGCTCGCCGCCGCCCTGCTGCGCGCCGATCTGGTGGACGAAGCGGCCCTTGGCCAAAGCCCAACAGACCTTGGTCCAAACGCCATTGATGCGCTCGACGGCCTGCCGCTCGCCGCGATCACGGCGTCGCCCGCCTTCGAGATCAGCGGGCGGCGCGTCATCGGGCCGGACCTATGGCGGCGCTACGTCCGCCGCCGCTGAGGCCGGTCAGCGCAGGAAGAACATCCAGACGATGCCGAGCGCGACCACTGCGCTGATCATGCTGATGGTAAGCACCCGCGGCATGTTGCGCGGCCGGTTGGTGGCCTGCTTGGCCTCGACCGGGTCCAGAACCTCGGTCTTCGTGCCGGGGGGCGGCGCGTAGTGATGGGTGTGGTCGGTCATGACGCCTCCAGATCGCGGCGACGCCCTCAGATGGCGCCGCTCTCAAGGAGACAACGGCTCACGGCCCGATCCGATCCCTCGAAGGGCGGGACGTCATCAATCCGTGATGTCGAACGGCGCGGAGGCCTCGTTCTTGATCTGGCCGAGCGCCAGCGCTGTCTTGACCGTCTTCACGTTGCGCGCACCGGTCAGCTCGATCACAAAGCTCTGGAAGCTGGTGAGGTCCTTCGCCACGCACTTCAGCATGAAGTCCACCTCGCCCGAGAGCATGTGGCACTCCCGCACCTGCGGCCAGTCACGCACCCGCGCTTCGAAGGCCGCAAGGTCCGCTTCCGAATTGCCGCCGAGCTGGACCATGGCGAAGGCGGTGACCTCGAAGCCGAGGCGACGTTCGTCCAACAGCGCGCGGTAGCCGCGGATCACGTCCGCCTCCTCCAGCGCCCGCACCCGGCGCAGGCAGGGCGGCGCAGAGATGCCGACCCGGCGCGCCAGCTCCACATTGGTCATGCGCCCGTCCGCCTGCAGCTCGGCGAGGATTTTGAGGTCGATCGCGTCGAAGCGGCCGCGCATGTGGCAAAATTCCGATGTTGCAACGCAAAACAGCGTCGTTCGGGTGTAGCGGTCGCACGGCCCCAACTCAAGCGCCGCCTGCGCGCCCCGCCCATGACGAAAAAAGCCGGACCTGCGCTGACGCAGATCCGGCTTCGAGGTTGGAACGACGCGCTGCGGGGGGCCACACGCCCGTCGCTTCCGGGAAAAGGCCTCCGAACACGCGCGCAAGGGGGGATAGCGCACAGCGTCGTCGTCGGCCTCGCTCAACCTGCGCTCAAGTGAGCGATCGATCAAGCATCCATCCGGCTAATAGGCCCAGCGCTGCGCCTTGGAGATCAGGAAATCCCGGAACACATTGATGCGAGCGACGTTCTTGAGCTCCTCCGGATAGACGAAATAGGCCTCCAGCGTCGGCATCTCGGCGTCCTCCAGCACGCGCTCGAGGTTTTCCGAGGCGTCGACGAAGTAGTCTGGGATCACGGCGATGCCGACGCCGGACTCCACCGCGAGCTTGATCGCCGCCACGCTGTTGATGGTGAGGCAGGCGGAGCGGGGATCTCGCGGCGGCCGGTTCACCGTCAGCGGCCAGTTGATGCTCTGCAGGAACGAAGGGATCGGCCCGCCGAACTCGATCAGGCGGTGGTTGTCCAGATCCTCGATCGTCGCCGGGCGGCCATGGCTGGCGATGTACGAGGGCGCGGCGAAGACGTGGTAATGCACGGTGAACAGCCGCCGCTGGATCAGGTCCGGCTGGGTCGGCTGCCGCAGGCGGATCGCCACGTCCGCCTCGCGCATGGAGAGGTCGAGCTCGTCGTCGGTGAGGATGAGCTGGAGCTGGATGTCCGGGTAGAGATCCATGAACTCGCCGAGGCGCGGCGTCAGCCAGCCGGAGCCGAAGCCGACCGTGGTGGTGAGCTTCAGCACCCCGTTCGGCCGCTCGCGGCTGTCGGCGAGCGTGGAGCGCGCGGCCTCAAGCTTCGAGAACACGTCCTGCGTGGTGCGGAACAGCAGGTCGCCCTGCTCGGTCAGGATCAGGCCGCGGGCGTGGCGGTGGAACAGCGGCACCTTGAGGTCGTGCTCCAGCGCCGACACCTGACGGCTGACCGCCGATTGACTGAGGCCCAGCATTTCGCCTGCGCGCGTGAAGCTGCCGGCGTCTGCGGCTGCGTGGAAGATGCGCAGCTTGTCCCAGTCCATTCGTCCCCCTTCGGGCGCAGCCCCGGCGCCGCTGTTGATGGGCAGGCGGCGGGGCGGCCGCGCGCCGCCTCGCCGGGAGTGGTGTTGTGCGATCGCCCGCGTCAGGCCGCGTGGCGCGCAGCGTCCTCAGCCGCGAGGAAGCGTTCGGCGTCGAGCGCGGCCATGCAGCCCATGCCGGCCGCCGTCACCGCCTGCCGGTAGGTCTCGTCCGCCACGTCGCCGGCGGCGAACACGCCCGGCACGTTGGTGAGCGAGGTTCCCGGCCGGACCGCGAGATAGCCGGAGGGCTTCATGTCGAGCTGGCCGCGGAACAGCTCCGTCGCCGGCGCGTGGCCGATGGCGACGAACACGCCGTCGCAAGCGATCGCGCTCGGCTGGCCGGTGCGGGTGTCGACCAGCTTCACGCCCTCCACCTTCAGCGGCGTTCCCCCGCCCAGCACCTCGGCCACGGTGGCGTTCCACACCACCTCCACCTTGGGATGGGCGAACAGGCGATCCTGCAGGATGCGCTCGGCGCGGAAGCTCTCACGCCGGTGCACGACCGTGACCTTGGAGGCGAAGTTCGTCAGGAACAGCGCCTCCTCCACCGCGGTGTTGCCGCCGCCGACCACGACCACCGCCTTGTTGCGGAAGAAGAAGCCATCGCAAGTGGCGCAAGCCGAGACGCCGTAGCCCTTGAAGCGCTCCTCGCTGTCGAGACCGAGCCACTTGGCCTGCGCGCCGGTCGCAACCACCAGCGCGTCGCAGGTGATGACGCCGTTCGACTCCGTCTCCAGCACGAAGGGCCGGCGCGACAGGTCTACCTTCGCCACATGGTCGAACAGGGTGCGCGCGCCCATGCGCTCGGCCTGGGTCTGCATCTGCTCCATGAGCCAGGGGCCCTGGATCGGCTCGGCGAAGCCCGGATAGTTCTCCACATCGGTGGTGATGGTGAGCTGGCCGCCGGGCTGCAGGCCGGAGATCACCAGCGGCTGGAGCATGGCGCGGGCCGCGTAGACCGCGGCGGTCCAGCCCGCCGGGCCGGAACCGAGGATGATGAGGCGCTCATGCCGGGGAGCGGCGTCGTTGGTCATGTCGTCCGTCCGTTCGTTTCGCGCGACGGCGCCGGCCTCTCGGCGGCGGCGTCGCTGCGCAGGATGTGGCGCGTCGCGGCCAGAGCCTCGATGGCCCGGGCGATCTCCGGCGTGGAGTCGATCGGATCGTAGGCGTAGCGCTCGATCCGTCCCCGGAAGGGCCGGATCACGCCGAGCTCGGTCAGGCGGTCGAGAAACGCGCGCGTCTTGCGACGCCCGCCCGAGGGCTCGAACACCATCACCGGCGCGCCGGTCGCGACCGCTTCGCCCACCATATTGGTGGAATCCGCCGTCACGACGAGGGCCTCCGACTGCGCCAGCAACGAGATATAGGGGTTATCCCCGGTTCCGTTCCATAGATGATGCGCGATGCCCGCCACCGCGGCCGCCAGACGCGGCGGCGTGCGGCGCGAGGCCGTGGCCATCAGAACGGCGCCGTCGGCCTTCAGCCGGGTCAGTCCCGCCACCAGCCGGTCGATGTCCTCGTCGGTGAACCGGCTGTGCCGCGTGTCGCCACCGAGCAGCACCCCGACGCGGGGACCGACCACCGACGGGTCCACCAACGGCGGCGCGCCCCGCGCCGCCGCGAGCCGCACCGGGCGGATGCGGTGGGGGCTCGTCGGCGTGACGATGACGTTCGGCCCGCGCAGCCGGTCGTGCTCGGGAACCCAGACGATGTCGGCGACGCCGCAGCCCGCACGGGCGTCGCGCAGGAACACGGTGATGACGCGCCCGCCGGACGCCGCTTTCACCCGCCGGAGATGGGGCACGACCCGCCGCCCGGCCGCGATCACCAAATCGGGCCAGCCCTCGCCGGCCGTCGGCGCGATCGGGCTGCCATAGCGGTCGGGGGCGTCGCGGGGGTCGAGCGGCCCCCAGGGCGCGAACCACACCCAGGGCGCGCGCGGATGGACGCGCCGGCGCTCGATCCGGTCCGCGACGGCTTCCGCCACCCCGAGGCAGGGTTGCTCGTCGCCGGCCTTCCCATCGGTCAACACCCATGCGCGCATGGGCGGACTGTTATATGCGCGGGCGTGCGATGCAAGCGTTCGACCAAAGTCGCAACGCCGCAGCGCGGCCGCCGGGCTTCACATGAACAGCTTTTCGCCCGTCAGGCCGGCGTAGAGCCCCGCCACCTGCTCGCCGTAGCCGTTGTAGAGCAGCGTCGGACGGGTCTCGTCCGCGCCCAGCACCCGCTCCCGCGCCTGGCTCCAGCGCGGATGGGGAACCTCCGGGTTCACATTGGCCCAGAAGCCGTACTCCCGCGGCCCCGCCGCCGCCCACAGCGTGGTCGGGCGCTGCTCCACGAAGTCGATGGCGACGATCGACTTGATCGACTTGAAGCCGTATTTCCACGGCAGCGCCAGCCGCAGCGGCGCGCCCATCTGCTTCGCCAGCGGCTTGCCATAGGCGCCGGTGGCGAGGAAAGCGAGTTCGTTGGTCGCCTCCGCCATGCTCAGGCCCTCCACATAAGGCCACTCGTACAGCGGGCTGCGCTGGCCGCTCGCCACCTTCGGGTCGAGGAAGGTGGTGAAGCGCACATATTTCGCGGAAGCGAGCGGCCGCGCCCAGGCCACGAGATCCTTCAGCGGCGCCCCGCTCCAGGGCAGCGCCATGCCCCAGGCCTCCACGCAGCGGTGGCGGTAGAGCCGCTCCTCCAGCGGCAGGGCTTTGAGCAGATCGTCGATCCCGATCTCGCGCGGCTTTTCCACCAGCCCGCCGATCTTCAGCGTCCATGGCCGCAGACGCAGCTTCTGCGCCTCGTCAGCGATGTATTTGCTGGTCCCGAACTCATAGAAGTTGTTGTAGCCGAGATTGACCGCCTCGGGCGTCACCGCCCGGTCGAGCGCGTAGGCCGGGTTGCGCTTGAGCGGGTAAAGCCCGGCGCTCGGGTCCGCCTCAGGCGGGGCCGCCGCCTCGCCGCCGCCGAACAGCCAGCCGGCGCGTGACGGCGACGGCGCCAGCGCCGCGGCGCCCGCAAGGCCCACGCCGAGCAGAGCCCGCCGGTTGAGAACCACGTCCTCCGGCGTCGCCGCGCTGTCGGGCAGCGCCCAAGGTGCTTTGCGCAGAATGTGCATGGGATCGGTCCTCCCGCCGGCGGTCTCGTCCGATGTTTACGACCGAGCGCGGCGGAAGGATGACGCGTCGGGCCTCGATGGGGGCGGTTCCGACGTACGGCGGCCTGTTCGCCGTCATGCCCGAGGGTGCCTCGGGCATCCACGACTTGGACGTCGATGTTTTCACTCAAGGGAAGTCATGGACACCCGCGCGAAGGCGCGGGCATGACGTGGAGAAGGCGACGCGCCGTAGATATTCTCGGGCAGGCTTGAAGCGACTGCCTGAAAACACCCTCAACCGTCATGCCCGAGCTTGTCTCGGGTATCCACGACTTGGCCGTCAACATTTGCGCCCAAGGCAAGTCGTGGATACCTGCGCGAAGGCGTGGGCATGACGTGGAGAGGGTTATGCGCCGCGGATATTCTCAGGCAGGCTTGAGGCTACTGCCTGAAAACCCCTCAACCGTCATGCCCGAGCTTGGCTCGGGCATCCACGACTTGAACGTCGACGTTTGCGACCCAAGGGGAAGTCGTGGACACCCGCGCGAAGGCGCGGGCATGACGTGGAGGGTCCGTGGCGCGCGGCGGCCGTTGGGCCGCCGGCGCGTCGCTCAGATCGGGTCGAGATGGAGCGAGGACAGGCCGGCGGCGACGCTGATGCCGGTCTGGCCTTCGAGGCTGAGCGGCTGGAGCGAGATGGTGGAGCGGGAGCCGCCCACCAGCACGTTGGCCCCGCCGCCCACCAGCGCCGCCGCGCTCGCCGAGGCGCCGCGGTAGCTGCCGGCGAGATCGCCCGGTCCGATCGAGCTGGAATGGGCCACCACCGCCCATTGCAGCACGCTCGGGCCCGTGGCGCCCACGTCGACGCCGATCTTGCCGAGCGTGCCCATGTAGGCGTCGACCGGATAGCGGGCGCCGGCCGGGCGGTACTCGCAGGACAGCTCCTTGGACGAGCCGAGGATGTAGCCGATGGAGCCCGGCGACTTGCAGCTCAGCACGCCGACCTGAACGCCGGAACGGGCTTCCTTCTGGATGACCACGGAGGGGTGGCGCGCGTCGGCGGCGAGCGCCGCCCCGCATCCGGCCGCCAGCGCGGCCACCGCCGCGAGGCTCTTGAGACCGATCGACATGACGTACTCCCGTTGCGTTCGCTGGAAGCGAAACGTGCGGCGGCCGGAAAGCGTTCCGGTCCGTCCGCGCTTGCACGCGAGACCGCGCCTCGCCCTGCGCGCGATCTCGCGATCGAAAAGCGTCCGAACGATGGGCGAAGGCGTCCGTCCATCCTATGCTGCGACGACACGTCCGAAGAGGCCAGCAATGGCGAACGTCGAATTCTGGCTCGCGCTTCTCAAGGCCGTCGTCGTGCTCGGCGTCCTCGTCGGCTTCTTCGTGCGTCTTTTCACCGGGCGGGTCAGCCTGCGCAAGCTGCGCGGGCGGCGGTTCTGGCGGCTGTGATCGGCTCCCAGGACGGATCGTCAGCCCTCCGAGCCGCGCACCCCGGACGCTCCAGACACGAAAAAGCCCGCCGTCGAAACGGCGGGCTTCGCAGTCGGTCCGATCGCAGGCGCTCTTAGCGCAGCGCGCCGCAGAAGCGCTGGATGCGGGAGCAGGCTTCCTCCAGCACCTCGTCCGCCGTGGCGTAGGAGATGCGGAAGTTCGGCCCGAGGCCGAAGGCCGAGCCGTGCACCACGGCGACGCCTTCCGCCTGCAGCAGCTCGGACACGAAGTCCTCGTCGGTCTCGATCACCTTGCCCGAGGGCGCGGTCTTGCCGATCGTCTCCTTGCAGGAGGGATAGACGTAGAACGCGCCTTCCGGCGTCGGGCAGTTGAGGCCCTTGGCCTGGTTCAGCATCGACACCACCAGGTCGCGGCGCCGCTCGAAGGCGGTGCGGAAGCCCGGCAGGAAGTCCTGCGGGCCGGAGAGCGCCTCCAGCGCCGCCCACTGGGCGATCGAGCAGGCGCCCGAGGTCTGCTGGCCCTGCACCATCTCCATGGCCTTGATCAGCTTGTCCGGGCCGGCCGCGTAGCCGATGCGCCAGCCGGTCATGCAATAGGCCTTGGAGACGCCGTTCATGGTGAGCGTGCGCTCGTAGAGCGCGGGCTCCACCTGCGCGGGCGTGGCGAACTGGAAGCCGCCGAACACCAGATGCTCGTACATGTCGTCCGTCAGCACCCACACATGGGGGTGGCGGAGCAGCACGTCGGTCAGGCCCTTGATCTCATCGTGGCTGTAGGCCGCGCCGGAGGGGTTGGACGGCGAGTTCAGCAGCACCCACTTGGTCTTCGGGGTGATGGCGGCCTCGAGCGCCTCGGGACGGACCTTGAAGTTCTCCTCGAGCTTCGTCTCCACGAACACCGGCGTGCCGCCGTTGAGCAGCACCATCTCCGGATAGCTCACCCAGTAGGGCGCGGGGATGACGACCTCGTCGCCGGGGTTCAGCGTGGCGACGAAGGCGTTGTAGAGGATCTGCTTGCCGCCGGTGCCCACCAGCGTCTGCGAGGCCTTGTAGTCGAGGCCGTTCTCGCGCTTGAACTTCTGCGCGATCGCCTCCCGCAGCGGCTGGATGCCGGCCACGGGGGTGTACTTGGTCTCGCCGCGGCGGATGGCGTCGATCGCCGCGTCCTTGATGTTCTGCGGAGTGTCGAAATCGGGCTCGCCGGCGCCGAGGCCGATCACGTCGCGTCCCTGGGCTTTCAGGTCGCGCGCCTTCTGGCTGACGGCGATCGTGGCGGACGGCTTCACGCGCGAGAGCGCGTCGGCGAGGAATGCCATTTTCAGGGTGCTCCGGCAGGCGTTCAAAACGCGCGGACCCTAGGCGCGTAGACCTTTAGGCGCAACCGGGAAAACAAGGGCGCTCGCGCGCTCGTCCCATGGCCGGGTTGCGGCCGCGGCGGGGCCTCCGTTATCAATCGACCGCAAGGGCGGGGCCGTCGCGGCCGGGGCGTTTCCGGCGCCGCGGGGGCCATCAGACACAAGCGACCGGACCATATCAGGAGATCGCGCATGCAGACCCGACCTTTGGCCGCCCTCACGCTCGCCCTGTCCGCGGCGCTGGCGCCGGGCGCGGCGCTGGCCGAAGCCGCCGACCGGCTCGCGGGCCAGATCCGCGCGGCGAATTTCAACGAGCTCCGCGCCTTCGCCGACCGCCACGTGGACAAGGTGGTGGTGCTGGACGTGGCGGTGCTCGCAGGCTCCAGGTCGAAGGCCGCCGAGCTGAAGATGGACGGCGGCCCCGGCGGCGTCTCCGTGTTCCTGGCCGAGCCGCGCGATCCGGACGCCGCCCCGAAGACGCCCGGCGACCGGTTCGAGCTGTTCGTGATGAAGGGCGAAGGCGTGCAGCAGAACCCGCCCCGCATCATGGGCGCCTACAGGCTCAGCTATGGCGGCATGAACCAGGGGATCGTCTCCTACGCGCTGGAGCCAGTCGCCGCGGCGCCCTCGTCCACGGGCCGGACCACGACGCTGAAGTGAGCGCGAGGCGGGCGCTCGGCCTTGCGCGGCCCGGGCGGGCGGGCCTACACAGCCCGCTCGTTTCAAGGCCGACGGAGGAACGCCCATGCCCGCCGAGGATCCCCAGCTCGTTCGCCTCGCCGATTACCGTCCTTCGGACTTCCTGATCGACACGGTCGATCTGGATGTGCGGCTCGACCCGACCGCGACCCGCGTCACCGCGAAGCTGAAGGTGCGGCCGAACCCCGCCGGGCGCGAGAGCGCGGCGCTCGTGCTCGACGGCGACGAGCTGCGGCTGGTGTCGGTCGCGATCGACGGCGTGGCGCTGGACGACGACGCCCTCGACGCCTCGCCGGAGCGGCTGACGATCCCGAACCCGCCGCGCGGCGCCTTCGAGCTGACCGTGGTGACGGAGATCGACCCCACCGCCAACACCCGGCTGATGGGGCTCTACCGCTCCAACGGCGCCTACACCACCCAGTGCGAGGCCGAGGGCTTCCGCCGCATCACCTACTTCCTCGACCGGCCGGACGTGCTCGCGGTCTACACCACGCGGGTGGAGGGGCCGCAGGCGGAGACGCCGGTCCTGCTCTCCAACGGCAATCTGGTGGAGACGGGCCCTGCGGGCGACGGCCGCCACTTCGCGGTGTGGCATGACCCGCACCCGAAGCCCTCCTACCTGTTCGCTCTGGTGGCGGGCGATCTTGGCGTGGTGGAGGACCGGTTCGTCACCGCCTCCGGGCGCGACGTGGCGCTGAAGGTGTTCGTGGAGCACGGCCGCGAGGACCGCGCGACCTACGCCCTCGACGCCATCAAGCGCTCCATGCGCTGGGACGAAGAGGCGTTCGGCCGGGAATACGATCTCGACGTGTTCATGGTCGTGGCGGTGTCGCACTTCAACATGGGGGCGATGGAGAACAAGGGCCTCAACGTCTTCAACGACAAATACGTGCTCGCGAGCCCCGAGACCGCGACCGACGGCGACTACGCCAACATCGAAGCGATCATCGCCCACGAATACTTCCACAACTGGACCGGCAACCGCATCACCTGCCGCGACTGGTTCCAGCTCTGCCTGAAGGAAGGCCTCACCGTGTTCCGGGACCAGGAGTTCACCTCCGACACCCGCTCGCGGCCGGTGAAGCGCATACAGGACGCCCGCAACCTGCGCGCCTCGCAGTTCGCAGAGGATTCCGGCCCGCTCGCCCATCCGGTGCGGCCGCAGGTCTACGCCGAGATCAACAACTTCTACACGCCCACGATCTACGAGAAGGGCGCCGAGGTCATCCGCATGCTGAAGGTCCTGATCGGGCCGGAGGCGTTCAAGGCCGGCATGGACCTTTACTTCGACCGTCACGACGGCGAGGCCTGCACCATCGAGCAGTTCGTGGCCTGTTTCGCGGACGCCTCCGGCCGCGATCTCGAGCCGTTCATGCTCTGGTACCATCAGGCCGGCACGCCGACGGTGGAGGTCCGCACCGCCTATGACGCGGCCGCGAAGACCTTCGCGATCGAGGCGACGCAGACCGTGCCGCCCACGCCCGGCCAGCCGGTGAAGCGGCCCGCCGTCATCCCCATGGTGGTGGGCCTCGTCGGGCCGGACGGCGCCGACCTGCCGCTCACCGTCGGCGGCGCGCCCGCGAGCCCCGTGGTGGAGCTGACCGCGCCGGTGACGCGCGTGACGTTCGAGAACCTGCCCGAACGGCCCGTGGCTTCGCTGTTCCGCAACTTCTCGGCGCCGGTGAAGGTGGCGGCCGACCTTACGGACGACGACTACCTGTTCCTCGCCGCCCATGACGCCGATCCGTTCAACCGCTGGCAGGCGGGGCAGACGGTGGCGCTGCGGAACCTCGTCGCCCGGACGGCGGCGCTGCGCGCGAGCCGCCCGGAGCCGCAGGAGCCGCGCATCGCCGACGCCATCGGCCGCGCCTTCGCCCCGGACGAGACCGACCACGCCTACGCCGCCCAGGTGGCGGCGCTGCCGAGCGAGGGCGACGTCGCCCGCGAGATCGGCGACGATGTGGACCCGGACGCGATTCACGCCGCCCGCCGGGCGCTGAAGCGCGACCTCGCGGGCGCGCTCCGGGACGCGGCGGCC
>NZ_JBHTMX010000092.1:0-11478 GCF_042679725.1 Methylopila musalis | reverse complement strand
GCGCGGCCGCCACGGCGCGGCCGCCGGGCAGCGCGTCGCGCACGCTGGCGAACAGGTCGCCCAGCGCGGTTTCCGCCGCGGTGCGGATGGGACGGACGTCAGCGTTCATCGCGCCTGCCGCCCCGCTCACGCCGCGGCCTGGTCGAGATAGTCCGCGTAGCCGCGGGCCTCGAGCTCGTGCGCCAGCTCCGGACCGCCGGTGCGCACGATGCGGCCCTTGGCCATCACATGCACCACGTCCGGCGTGATGTGGTCGAGCAGGCGCTGGTAATGGGTGATGACCACGAAGCCGCGATCCTGGCCGCGCAGCGCGTTGACGCCCTCCGACACCACCTTGAGCGCGTCGATGTCGAGACCGGAATCGGTTTCGTCCAGCACGCAGAGCTTCGGCTCCAGCAGCGCCATCTGGAGGATTTCGTTGCGCTTCTTCTCGCCGCCGGAGAATCCGACATTGAGGCCACGCTTCAGCATTTCGGGCGAAATGCCGAGCCGGTCGGCCTTTTCCTTCACCAGCTTCATGAACTGGGGCGTGGGCAGATCGTCCTGTCCGCGGGCGCGGCGCTGGGCGTTCAGCGCGGCCTTGAGGAAGGTCATGGTGGCGACGCCCGGAATCTCCAGCGGATACTGGAAGGCGAGGAACAGGCCCTTCGCGGCGCGCTCGTCCGCCGCCATCTCCAGCAGGTCCTCGCCGTCGAGCAGCGCCTCGCCGTCGGTGACCTCATAATCGTCCTTGCCCGCGAGCACGTAGGACAGGGTCGACTTGCCCGAGCCGTTCGGCCCCATAATGGCGTGGACCTCGCCGGCTTTGACGTCGAGGTCGAGCCCGCGAAGGATCGGCTTGTCCTCGATGGAGGCGTGGAGGTTCTTGATCGAGAGCAGCATTTCGGTCCTGTCCGTATCGTCGTCCCGGCCGCCCGTCGTCGGAGCCGGAGCCGCCCTCGTGTGGCGAGGCGGCGTTGTCCTGCGCGATCCCGGCGCGACGGCGCTGGGCCGTCTCCGGGCGGCGATCGGTTGCGTTATCCCACGCTGCCTTCGAGGCTGATCGAGATCAGCTTCTGCGCCTCGACGGCGAACTCCATCGGCAGCTGCTGCAGCACGTCCTTGACGAAGCCGTTGACGATGAGCGCCACCGCCTCCTCCTCCGACAGCCCACGCTGCTGGCAGTAGAACTTCTGGTCGTCCGAGATCTTCGAGGTGGTGGCCTCGTGCTCGAACACCGCGGTGGAGGTCTTGGCCTCCAGATAGGGCACGGTGTGCGCGCCGCAGTTCTCGCCGATCAGCAGGCTGTCGCAGTTGGTGAAGTTGCGGGCGTTGGTCGCCTTGCGGTGGGCGGAGACCAGTCCGCGATAGGTGTTCTGCGAGTGGCCGGCCGAGATGCCCTTGGAGATGATCTTGGACGTGGTGTTCTTGCCCAGATGGATCATCTTGGTGCCGGAATCCACCTGCTGGCGGCCGTTCGAGATCGCGATCGAGTAGAACTCGCCGCGGGAGCCGTCGCCGCGCAGCACGCAGCTCGGATATTTCCAGGTGATGGCCGAGCCGGTCTCCACCTGGGTCCAGGAGATCTTGGAGTTCCGGCCCCGGCAGTCGCCGCGCTTGGTGACGAAGTTGTAGATGCCGCCCTTGCCCTCGGCGTCGCCGGGGTACCAGTTCTGGACGGTGGAGTACTTGATCTCCGCGTCGTCGAGCGCGACCAGCTCCACCACCGCGGCGTGCAGCTGGTTTTCGTCGCGCATGGGCGCGGTGCAGCCTTCGAGGTAGCTCACGTAAGCTCCCTCTTCGGCGATGATCAGCGTGCGCTCGAACTGGCCGGTGTTGCGCTCGTTGATGCGGAAATAGGTCGACAGCTCCATCGGGCAGCGCACGCCCTTCGGCACGTAGACGAAGGAGCCGTCCGAGAACACGGCGGAGTTGAGCGTGGCGAAGAAGTTGTCGGTCGAGGGCACCACCGAGCCGAGATACTTGCGCACCAGCTCCGGATGCTCGCGGATCGCCTCCGAGATCGGGCAGAAGATCACGCCGGCCTTGGCGAGCTCGGCCTTGAAGGTGGTGGCCACCGACACGCTGTCGAACACCGCGTCCACGGCCACGCGGCGCTGCTCGACGCCCGCCAGAATCTCCTGCTCCCTGAGCGGAATGCCGAGCTTCTCGTAGGTGCGCAGCAGCTCCGGGTCCACGTCGTCCAGCGTCTTGGGCGCGACGAAGGCCTTGGGCGCGGCGTAATAGTACAGGTCGTCATAGGGGATCGGCGGATAGTCCACCCGCGCCCATTTCGGCTCGGTCATGGCGCGCCAGCGGCGATAGGCGTCGAGGCGCCATTCCAGCATCCACTCCGGCTCGTCCTTCTTGGCCGAAATGAAGCGAACGATGTCCTCGTTAAGGCCTTGTTCAGCGCGCTCGGATTCGATGTCGGTGACGAAGCCGTATTTGTACTGGTCGACGTCGATCTCGCGGACGCGGGCGACGGTCTCCTGAACTGCCGGCATTGTCATCCTCGCTTGTTCGCGCCCGGCCACGGGCCGGCGCGGCGCTTGAACGCATCTAAATAGCAGACGAACGCCGCGAGCTGAACGCTTGTTCGCGTTAAAGTTCCGTCATGCCGCTCCGCGGGCCGCCGCCCGCTGCGCGATGTCGGCGAAGGCGGCGATAAAGCGTTCGGCGTCGGCCGCGATGGAGGTCCAGCCGAAGCTCGCTCGCACCATTCCTTGCGCTAGATCGGGGCTGACGCCCATGGCGTCAAGCACGGGCGACGCCTTTGTGGCCCCGGACGAGCAGGCCGAGCCGGCGGAAACCGCGATTCCGGCGAGGTCGAGCGCCATCAGCGCATGCTGCGCCGAGACGCCGGCGAGGGAAAAACAGCTGGTGTTGGGCAGCCGCGCGGCGCCCGCGCCGAACACGGTGAGCGCGCCGAAGCCGGCGAGCGACCGCTCCACCTGATCGCGCAGGCGGGCGAGCTCGGCGAAGGCGCCCAGTTCGGCCCGCGCCTCCCGCGCGGCCACGGCGAAGCCTGCGATGGCCGCCACGCTCTCCGTGCCGCCGCGCCAGCCCTTTTCCTGCCCGCCGCCCCGCACCACGGGGCTTTCGACAAACAGGCCCTCCTCGGCCCGGACCAGCGCGCCCACGCCCGCCGGCCCGCCGAACTTGTGGGCGGCGATGGCGAGGAAGTCGCAGCCGAGCGCGCTGACATCCACCGGGATCTTGCCGGCGGCCTGCACCGCGTCCGCATGCACGAGCCCGCCGTAACGCTTCACGATCCCGGCCGCCGCCGCCACCGGCTGGATCACGCCGGTCTCGTTGTTGGCCACCATCAGCGCCAGCATCATGCGCTCGTCCGGCCGCTCGGCGGCGCGGGCGGCGAAGGACTGCTCCAGCGCGTCGAGATCGATCACGCCGCGCCGGTCCACCGGGATCACCTCCACCGCCTCGGGCGCGAAGCGGGCGCCGGCGCGCACCGCCGGATGCTCCACCGCCGACACCGCAAGCCGGGTCACGGGGCGGGGGTCGCGCGGATCGCGGATCGCGGGGCTGAGCGCGAGGTTCGACGCCTCGGTGCCGCCGCTGGTGAAGACCACGCCATCGGCCCGCGCGCCGACGAGCGCCGCCACCTCGGCCCGGGCGCGCTCCACGAGCGCGCGCTTGGCCCGCCCTTCCGCATGGACGGAGGACGGATTGCCAACCTCGGCCAGCGTCTCCGCCATGGCGGCGATGGCCGCGGGCCGGGTGGCGGTGGTGGCGTTGTGGTCGAGATAGACGCGGCTCGCGGTCATCGACGGGGCTCCCGTGCTGGCGGGCGCGCGGGCGGGGCGCACGCCGTTCTTGCATCCCGGCAGGTCCTTCGTGCTAGAGACTGCCGTTCGACTTCGCAAGCGGACGACGGAGCCCGGTTTCGGCCCGCCCGTCCCTGCCCGCGCCCGCCGCGCCCCGCGCGGGCCTGAACATGAGGACTGCGCCGACCATGCCCGAGGTCATCTTCAACGGCCCCGCCGGCCGGATCGAAGGCCGCTATCACCCGGCCAAGAAGCGGCGCGCTCCGATCGCGCTCATCCTGCACCCGCATCCGCAGTTCGGGGGCACGATGAACAACCAGATCGTGTACAATCTGTACTACACGTTCCTGAACCGCGGCTTCTCGGTGCTGCGCTTCAACTTCCGCGGCGTGGGCCGCAGCCAGGGCGCGTTCGACCACGGCTCGGGCGAGCTGTCCGACGCCGCCTCCGCGCTCGACTGGGCGCAGGCCCTGAACCCCGACGCCCGCGCCTGCTGGATCGCCGGCGTGTCCTTCGGCGCCTGGATCGGCATGCAGCTGCTGATGCGCCGGCCGGAGGTAGAGGGCTTCATCTCGGTCGCCCCGCCCGCGAACCGCTTCGACTTCTCGTTCCTCGCGCCCTGCCCGTCGTCCGGCCTGTTCGTCCACGGCGATCAGGACCGCGTGGCGCCCATGAAGGACGTGCAGACGCTGATCGAGAAGCTGAAGACCCAGAAGGGCATCGTCATCGATCAGGCGGTGGTGCCGGGCGCGAACCACTTCTTCGAAAACCGCACCGAAGAGCTGATGGTCGAGGTCAACGCCTATCTCGACAAGCGCCTCGGCGCCGTGGAGCCGGAAGAGACCCCCGCCGCCCTGCCCGCCCCGGACGACCAGTCCGGCGAGGACGACGCGGCGTAACGGCAACCGAGCAGGCGGCGCGAACGCGAGCGGTGATTTCACCGTCATGCCCGAGCCTGTCTCGGGCATCCACGACTTGGGCGCGCAAGCCCTCACCGGAGAGAAGTCGTGGATACCCGCGCGAAGGCGCGGGCATGACGCAAGGGCGAGCGGTGATTTCACCGTCATGCCCGAGCTCGTCTCGGGCATCCATGACTTGGGGCGCGCAAGCCCTCACCGAGGGCAAGTCGTGGATACCCGCGCGAAGGCGCGGGTATGACGCGAGGGCGAGCGGCCACCTCACCGTCATGCCCGAGCTCGTCTCGGGCATCCACGACTTGGGCGCGCAAGCCCCCATCGGAGGAAAGTCGTGGATACCCGCGCGAAGGCGCGGGCATGACGACGCGCGCTCTTCTCGCGTCCCTCGCCTGTCGGTCTACGGCGTCGCCAGCACGCCGCCGGTGAGCGGGCGCGGGGCGCCGGTGGTGCCGGGATAGGTCAGCGGCAGGCCGCGCAGGCTGCGCACCGCGAGCACCGCAAAGGCCTGCGCCTCGATCGCGTCCGCCGAAAGCCCGACCGCGTCCGCGCCGGTGACGTCCGCGCCCAGCCGGTCCTTCAGCATCCGCATCAGCGTGGGATTGCGCGCCCCGCCGCCGCTGACGAGCCACAGCGCCGGCCGCTCGGGCAGCAGCGCCGCGGCGCGGGCTACCGTCTCCGCGGTGAAGGCGGCGAGCGCCGCCAGCGCGTCGGCAAGCGCGAGCCCCTCCGTCGGCGCGGCGTCGAAGGCGTTGCGGTCGAGCGATTTCGGTGGGGCGAGATCGAAATAGGGATCCTCCATCAGCCGCGCGAGCGCCGCCTCGTCCACCTTTCCGCCGGCGGCGATGCGGCCGTCCAGATCGAACGGCGCGCCGATGTCGCTCTCCACCCGGTCGTCCATCAGCGCGTTGGCGGGGCCGGTGTCGAAGGCCACCAGGTCGCCGCCCGCGCCGATGAAGGTGACGTTGCCGACGCCGCCCAGATTGAGCACCGCCAGCGGCCGCGGCAGGTCGAGCTCCGCCACCAGCACGGGGTGGATGGTGGGCGCGAGCGGCGCGCCCTGCCCGCCGGCCGCCACGTCCGCCGCGCGGAAATCGTAGACCACGGGAATCTGCAGCCGGCGGGCGAGCGCCGTCCCGTCGCCGATCTGCACCGTCAGCCCGGCGTCGGGCCGGTGCAGCACGGTCTGGCCGTGGAAGCCGACCACGTCGATGTCGTCCGCCGACAGGCCGTTGCGGGCGAGATAGTCCTCGACCGCCTGCGCGTGGGCGCTCGTGACCACCGCCTCCGCCTCCGCCACCGCGCCGGGCCGCTCGTCCCGCGCCGCGATCGCCGTCGCGTCCTTCAGCGCCTGCGTCAGCGCCGCCCGCTCCTCCGGCGCGTAAGGCCGGTAGCCGGTGGGGCCGAAGCCGAAGATGCGCTCGCCGTTGGTCTCCACCAAGGCCACGTCCACCCCGTCGCAGGAGGTGCCGCTCATCAGCCCGATCGCGCGCATTGCGGTCGTCTCGTAAATCTGTGATCGCTGGTTCGAGCGCTAGCACACACGGGCGGCGTCCCCAACCTCAGCGCACGGTCGCGTGGATGACACGCTGAGGGCCCAACAGCGCGACCTTTGGCGTGAAATGAAAAACGAGCTTTCATCGAGCCAACGGACATGTGCCTTCGGATAATGAGCATAATATATGATCGAAAAAATCGAAAATTTTTTTATCTTTGTTTCAATATTGGCGATGTATCTGGTGGGATTATTTTTTCCGAACGCAATTGACGTTCCTGTTCCTAAAGTGGAATCGATCCCCTATTTCTCCATTCGCCACAAGCAAGGCGAGGTCCTGCTTCATGAGCCCGGCCTTACTTCGGGTTCGTCATTCCTGCTTTGGAAAAACTGGGGGCCGGCGACTCGCGCGAACATCTATCGCACGGAGGAAAACTGGCTGGTCGTGCTCGGCGGCGGAGGCGCTGCGGAGATGTTCCAGACGTCCGCGGGAGGTCGCATCGTTCCCGTTCCATGGAGCGATCGGAAGCGCACCGACGATCGCCGCTGGACCTATGTCGGAGCCGCGGACCTGCGTTTCAAACGCGAGCCGCGCTTCTACACGCCGCAGGAGCTTCCGGAATGTTTCGCCCTGTTCGGCGCCGGCTCCAGCCCCTACCGTCTCGAGCATCAGGCGCCGTCGCGCTGCCCGGCGGCGCCTTGAACGCCCGCCTCGCGTGGATTTCAGGCCCGAACCTGCTACACACGCCGCGCAACCAAGCCTGAATGCGCGTGATGAGCCTGCCGATGACCACCTACCGCTCCGATTTCCTGCGCCTGCTCCATGAGCGCGGCCAGATCCATCAGGCGTCCGACGCGGCCGCGCTGGACCAGCTTGCGAGCGAGGGCGTCGTCACCGCCTATATCGGCTATGATCTGACCGCGCCGAGCCTGCATGTGGGCCACATGGCCAACATCATGATGCTGCGCCGGCTGCAGCAGACCGGCCACCGGCCGATCGTGCTGATGGGCGGCGGCACCACCAAGATCGGCGACCCCTCGTTCCGCGACACCCAGCGCCCGCTGCTGGACGACGCCCAGATCGCCGCCAACAAGGCCTCGATCAAGCGGGCGTTCGAGCGGTTCGTCACCTTCGGCGACGGCCCGACCGACGCGGTGATGGTGGACAACGCCGAGTGGCTGGACCGGCTGGAATATGTGCCGTTCCTGCGCGAGATCGGCCGGCATTTCTCGGTGAACCGCATGCTGTCCTTCGACAGCGTGAAGACGCGGCTCGAGCAGGAGCAGCCGTTCTCCTTCCTCGAATTCAACTACATGATCCTGCAGGCCTACGACTTCCTGGAGCTGAACCGGCGCTACGGCTGCCGGCTGCAGATGGGCGGCTCGGATCAGTGGGGCAACATCGTCAACGGCATCGAGCTGTCCCGCCGGGTGGACGGCGCCGGCGTGTTCGCGCTCACCTGCCCGCTCATCACCACCGCCTCCGGCGCCAAAATGGGCAAAACCGCCGGCGGCGCGGTGTGGCTGAACGCCGACATGGCGAGCCCCTACGTGTTCTGGCAGTACTGGCGCAACACCGAGGACGCGGACGTGGTCCGCTTCCTGAAGCTGTTCACGGACCTGCCGCTCGACGAGATCGCGCGGCTCGGGGCGCTGGGCGGGGCCGAGATCAACGAGGCCAAGAAGGTGCTCGCGACCGAGGCCACCGCCCTCGCCCACGGCCGCGCCGCCGCCGAGGAGGCGGAGGCCACCGCCCGCAAGACCTTCGAGGAAGGCGCGCTCGCCGAGACGCTGCCGACCGTCGAGGTGGAGGCGGCGACGCTCAAAGCGGGTCTCGGCGTGCTCTCGGCCTTCTCCGAGATCGCGAAGCTCGTGGCTTCCAACGGCGAGGCCCGCCGTCAGGTGAAGGGTGGCGGCCTGCGGGTGAACGACCGCCCCGTCGCCGACGAGCGCGCGCTGCTGACCGAGGCGGACCTCACCCCGGAGGGCGTCATCAAGCTCTCGCTCGGCCGCAAGAAGCACGTGCTGCTGAAGCCGATCGCCTGACGCGCGTCAGCCGCTGGCGCGCCAAAAACAATCAGAAAATGCGTACTTAAACGGATGCAACCAGAAAGCATCCCCCTCGACACTGCGTGGTGTCGCATTCGAGGGGGAAACGGATGTCTGGAAAAGCGCGGACCTGTCTTCTTGTGCTCGCCGCATCCGCATGGCTCGCCGGCTGCGGGCCGGAACTTCATAATCGTGGAGGCTTCATAGATCAGAAGGCCGACCGCTACCTTTTCGTCGCCAACACGCCGAAAGAGCGCCTGCTTCGGGCCTATCTCGTCCATGCCGGGCTTGTGCGGCTGGCCTCGGTCGCGCCAAGCACAAGCTATCGAAGGGCGACCTATTTCAATCACATCATAAATATGAACGACCGATTTCGGGCCGTTCTCGAATGCGTCAACAACTGCTTCTACTATGACTCCGTGATGGTCGAATATGAAGATGCACTGCTTCAGTCCGCGATAGCGATCATCGACGAAGACTCGAAAAGCGGAATCATCGATGTTCTGGCGTCCATCTCTACAGGCGGCGCCAGCGACCTCGTCGGCAAGCTGCTCTCGGTCGCCAAAAGCTCATGGCGCTATGGGCGCCCCATGGGCGCCCTTTACAGAGATTACATTTATCTCAGACTTGAAATTTTTCTTGAGCAGAAGACATTGGCGCCATCGGGTTCGGCGCGCGCGCAAGCCGAAGAGTACTCGCTTCCAGACGCACAGAAGAAAATGAAATCCCTTCAGCCCGACGCCGCGCTGAGCATCTGGAACACCCATTTCGAAAGCATTCAAAGTTTCATAGAATATTCATGCCTTGGCCTTGGCATAAAAGACATCACCAAGACAGGCGACACCCGCTCCAAAGCACTCGAAACGTGCATAGGGACGTACGATTTTAAGAAATACATCGGCGAGCGGCCTGTGCCTCAGGTGATCACGGCGCCGGCGGAAGCGCGAGCTTGAGGTTTCCCATCCTCAGCGGCGTCCGGCGGGCTGGGCCGGGGCGGGCGCCGGCTCGGCGGCGCTGGCGTCCTGGCGGCGGAACTCGAACATCTTGCGCAAGGCGCCCGGCGCGACCGCGGACACCGGATTGACGGTGATGGTGGGCGCGCCGGTCTTGCCGGTCACCTGGAAGGTCACGCCCACAAGGCCGCCGTCTCGGCCGCCGCCGAGCAGGCCGCCGATCAGCGGCAGGCGGGCGAAGAAGTTGTTCAGCGCGTAAGCCGGCACGAAGGTGCCGACCAGCGCCACCCGGTCCCCGGCGTAGTCCACCTGCCCCTCCAGCGTCGCGCCGTATTGCGGGCCGGCGAGCGCGGCCTCCCGCACGTCGATGCGGCCGTCGCCCTCCACGAACACGATGCGCAGCCGGTCGAACCGGGTGGCGCCGGCGGTCGGCCCCCGCGCCGCGGCGGCGGTCTGCTGCACCCGCGCCAGCGCGACCTCGTTGCGCACGGCGAAGTCGCGCACCCGGAGCAGGCCGGGCCCGCCCACGAGCGAGGCCGACAGGTCGTAGCGGCCGCCCTCGATCCGGCCGTAGAGGTCGGCGAAGCGGAACAGCGCGCCGGCGTCCTCCCCGGTCAGGCGGAACCGGCCGTCCTCGGCGGTGGCGAGCCGGATCGGCCCGGCGCCGATGCGGGCCGATCCGTCGGCGTCGGTCACCTTGCCGTCGCGCATCACGAGCGTGGCGTCGATCCCCGCCATGGCCTCGCCGCCGAAGCCGACGCCAGTGCCGAGCTTGGCCTGCACGTCGAGCGAGCGCACCAGATCGGCGCCGCTCTTCGCGTTCGCCGCGCCGCCCCGCGCCTCCGCGCTCTTGCCGCGGAGCAGATCGACCAGCGGGCGCAGATCGAGAGCGGAGCCCTGCACGCTCACCTTCATGGCGCCGACCCGGCTCTTGTCCACGTCGATGCGGGCGTCGTCGCCGGGCGAGGGCCGGTAGATCGGGAACGAGGCCGACACAAGCTCGCCCTTGGGGCCGATCGTCAGCGCGCCGTGCACGCGGCGCTCGCCGCTTTCCAGCACGAAGTTGCGAATTGCGGTGCGCTCGCCGTCCGGCGCGATGGTGAGCGACAGGCGCCCCGGATCGCCCGCCGCCTTGCGGAAGCCCGGAACGACGCCGTCGATCGCAAGCGCCTTGAGGTCGGCGGACACCGTGATCGGCGAGCCCGGCTCGTCGAGCGAGAGCGAGGCCTCCAGCGGCGCCGTTCCGCGCAGCCGCCCGAACGTGTGCAGCCCGAAGCGCTCCAGCGTCTGCCCGTCCGCCTTCAGGGTGGCGGTCAGGCGGCGCGCGCGCGGCGCGTCCGGCGCCGGCTGCGCCTCGGTGACCGAAACCGACACGGGCGCGCCCGCCAGACTGCCCGACCCGGAGATGTCGGTGCGGCCGTCCCTCAGCCGGATGGTGAAGGCGCCCTTCTCGAAGCCGCGCCCGCCGGCCACGTCCGCGATGCTGGCGTCGGCGATCGAGGCGGTGAGATCGACCCGCGTTTGCGGCCCCTCCCCGTCCGGATGCCCGAGTTCGAACCGCGCCGTCACGTCCGCCGACAGCCGGCCGGAGGTCCGCGCCGGATCGAGCCGCGCCGGCAGCGGGCTCGGGCCGAGCGCGCCCGAGCCGAGCAGCGCCAGCACGGGATCGAGCGCGCCGTCGACGTTGAACCGCGCCGTCGCCTTCGGGTAGCGCGCGGCGGTGTCCGTCACCTCGAAGCGGAGGTTGGAGAGCGCCAGCACCCCGTTCGCGCCGGGGATCTGGCCCTGGTCCACCAGCACGTCCACCCGCCCCGCCACCGCCTCGATGCGGCCGCGGGCCTGCTCCACCCAGGGCAGGCCCGGACGCGGCCGCAGCCGGCCCTTGGTGAAGACGACGGTCAGCGCCATAGAGCCGTCCGGCAGCGGCGCGCCGTCCGCCAGCGCGCCGGCGGGCACGTCGAGGCTCAGCGTCAGGCTGTCGATGGAGCCGTCGGCCACATTCTCCAGCACCCATGCGCGCGCCTGCGGGGCGACGAGGAACGGCCACAGCTTCTTCGCGGCGGAGACCGGCATGGGATCGGCGACGAGGCCGAGGCGGATCGACGGCGTGGCCGCTCCGAACCGCACCACGCCCGACAGCGCCGCCTTGGCGGTCGGGCCGATGAACTGGGCGCGGGACACTTCCAGCGCGCCGGCGCGGGCGTCGAAGGCGGCGTCGAGGGCGATGAGGTCGAGCCGCAGCGGCGGCTCCCCCGCGCCGCCGCCCGACAGCAGCACGTCGCGCCCCTGCAGCGCCGCCC